>JACDEG010000488.1 GCA_013816505.1 Pyrinomonadaceae bacterium
GGCGGGCACAGCCCGCCTCTAAACTGATCGTATATCCAATCAAAATTCGCTTGAAATTTGTACCGTAATGTTCGGATCGTCCCACTCGCCTGTGCATCTTCGTTCGGTCGTATTCTTTGGCGTTCAATCGCCGTACTGCAAGCTGCCGCTCGGCAGACTGCCGGTCGAATGTTCGTCGGAGGAATCGTCGGCGTACTGTAGCCGGTAGAGCTTCCAATAAAGGCCGCGCGCCGCGAGCAGTTCCTGATGCGAGCCTTGTTCGCGAATCGCGCCGTGATGCAGGACGATGATGCGGTCGGCGCGCTGCACGGTCGAAAGACGGTGCGCGACGACGATGGAGGTGCGGTCGCGCATCACGCGCTCGATGGCCTGTTGAATCAACTGCTCGGTTTCGGTGTCAATCGAGCTGGTCGCTTCGTCGAGGATCATCAGCGCCGGGTCAAAGGCGAGCGCGCGGGCAAAGGAAACCAACTGCTTCTGCCCGACCGACAACCCCGCGCCGCGCTCGTGAACCTCGGCCTTGTATCCACCAGGCAGTCGCTCGATGAACTCGTCGGCATGAACTTCGTGCGTCGCCCAGCGCACGCGCTCGTCATCGATGCTTTCGCGACCGAGCCGGATGTTGCTCTCGATTGTGCCGCTGAACAGGAACACGTCTTGCAGCACGACGGCGAAGTTTTCGCGCAACGCACGCAGATCCCACTCGCGCACATCTACGCCGTCGAGCAGCACGCGCCCGCGCTGCACGTCATAGAATCGCATCAGCAAATTGGTGATCGTTGTCTTGCCGCAGCCGGTGTGGCCGACGAGCGCGACCGCCTGCCCCGGCTCGACGATGAACGACACGTCGCGCAGCACCCAGTCTTCGCCTTTGTAAGCAAACCAGACGTTTTCGAACTCGATGCGCCCGCGCGCGCGTCCCGTTTTGCTGGGGCGCTCCGGCGGCGTGACCGAGATGGGTGAATCGAGCGTCTTGAAGATGCGGTACGAAGCGACCATCGCGGCTTGTAGCACGTTGTACTTGTCAGAGATGTCGCGGATCGGCTGGAACAGGCGCTGTGAATACTGTATGAACGCGACCAGCGCTCCGATGGACAGAATCTCGACCCCCGGCGTGTTTTGCATCACGCGCGAGCCGCCGTACCAGATAATCAGCGCGACGCCGACCGTTCCGATAAAGTCGACGAGCGGGAAGAAGACGGAGTAGTAAAAGATGGTTTCGATGTTGGCGTGGCGGTAGTCGTCGTTAAGATCATGAAACTGATTGAACGCTTTCCGCTCGCGATTGAAGATTTGCACCGTTTGCGCGCCCGACAGATGTTCTTGCAGAAACGAGTTGATCCGCGCCAGCTTGGTGCGCACCATGTCATATCCGCGTCGCGCGTGCTGGCGGAACCACAGCGTCGCGGCAAACAGCATCGGCACCGTCACCAGCGCGACCACCGTCAGCCGCCAGTCCATCCAGAACATAAACCCGATGATCGCGAAGATCGTCACGATATCGCCCAGCCCCTCGATCACGCCGGAGGTAAACAATTCGTTCAGCGAATCGACATCAGAAGTCAGTCGCGTCATCACCCGCCCGACCGGGTTACGGTCGAAGTAGGCCACATCCTGCTGCTGCAACTTTTGGTAAAGCTCGCTACGCAAATCGAACATCACATGCTGACCGACCGATTGCAGCATCACGGTCTGCAAATAAGAGACGATGAACTGCAATAGCTTGACGACGAGGAAGACGGCGGCCAGCAGGTTCAGTCCGGACAAATCCCGCGGCACGATGTACCAGTCAATCGCGTACTGAAAGAACTTCGGCTCGATGACGCCGAGCGCGTTGACGAGCAACGTGAACAAGAGCGCCGGTACGATCAAATGTAGGTACGGCCTGAGATACCGCAGCAGCCGCCGCGCGCTGGCCGGGTCATAGGCTTTGCTGATGGCCTCTTCTTCGTGAAACTGTTGGACTGCGGTTGCCATGCTGTTTAATAAAATCCTGTTCGATCCGCCGCGCGCATAATCGCCTCGGCGCTCATTTCTTAAATGATGCTGCTGCCAGCAGGTGATCGCGGCGCGGCATGTGCAGCAGCAACCCGACGGCCCCGATGACGAAGAGAAGAAACGAATACGCTTCCGCCGTGATGAAGGTTGCGACGAGGCCCATCAGGGCCGCCGACTCGCAGAGCGCGAAGGCGACGATGTAGGCGACCTGCACCGAGTTGATCCGTTGCCGGCTGGCGGCCTGTGCGAGCAGACCGTTTTTGATGACGAACGACAGCACGACCATCGACACACCGGCCATCATCAGCACGATGATGATTACGAGATTGTTGTCGCCGCCGCCGTCGCCCATGCCAGCCGGTCGGACGAAGTACGCCACCAGGAAGTAAATCACGATGGAGGCCAGGAACGCGCCCCACATGATGAGCAGTACGTGATGGCGCGCTTCGACACTTTGCTGTGCGGGTGTCTGCTGCATAAGTTTTCACCTCGCGGTCGCTGAATGATGTGTCACTTCAAGCAAGTCGACTCGTTCGGGTCAGGTCGCGGCCAGTTCCTCTTCCAGCAACTGGCGCTCATACAGCGCGGAGTACGCGCCGCTGCGTGCGAGCAGTTCTTCGTGCGTGCCGCGCTCGATGATACGCCCCGCGTCGAGGACGCAGATCAAATCGGCGTCGCGCACGGTCGAGACGCGATGCGACACGATCAGGCTCGTCCGCTCGCGCATCACCCCGCGCAGTTGCGCGAGAATCTTTTCTTCGGTGAAGGTGTCGACGGCGGAGAGCGCGTCGTCGAGAATCAGTATCTTCGGTTGCCGCAAGATAGCGCGCGCAATCGCGGTGCGCTGCTTCTGCCCGCCCGACAGCGTGATGCCGCGCTCGCCAACCATTGTCTCGAACCCACTGGGAAAGCCGCGGATGTCGTCTGTCAGTCCGGCGATTTCCGCCGCCCACTCGACCTCGGCGCGCTCGGCCCGTTCCACGCCGAAGGCGATGTTTTCGGCGAGTGTGTCACTGAATAGAAAAGTCTCCTGCGGTACGTAGCCGATGCCAGAGCGCAACTGCGCGAGCGTGTAGTCCGTGATTGGCACGTCATCAATCAGCACGGTCTTGGGCGGTGCTTCGATCAAGCGCGGAATCAGGTTCATCAGCGTCGATTTGCCGGAGCCGGTGCGCCCGACGAAGGCGACCGTCTGGCCCGCTTCGATCACGAGGTTGATGTCTTTCAGAACCGGCTCGCGGTGTTCGCTGTAAGCGAAAGTCAGATGACGAAACTCGATGCGACCGCGGAGCGGGGCTTCCTGCTCGCGTGCGCTGGGGCGGTCGGCGATGGCGGGTTCGATGGCGAAAATCGCGTTCATGCGCTTCAGGCTCGCGGTGCCGCGCTGGTAAAGGTTGACGACGTAGCCGAGCGCGATCAACGGCCAGATCAAGCGCGTCAAGTAGAGGATGAACTCCGTCACCTGTCCGACCGAAATCTGCCCGCGCACCGCCTGCCTGCCACCGTACCAGATAATCAGCACATAACCCGTCCCGATCACGAATTGCAACAGCGGGCGCATCACCGCCGAGACGCGCACCAGGCCGAGGTTGCGTTCGGCGTACTGCCGGTTGAGCGAGTTGAAGGCGGCAATCTCCGCCTCCTCTTGTGCGTAGGCGCGCACCACCCGCACGCCCGAAAAATTCTCCTGCGCGCGGGCCGAAATCTGCGAAAAGAATTCCTGAATCTTCTCGAAGCGGACGTGTACCTGTTGGCCGAAATACTTTACCGTCAGTGAGACGAGCGGCATCGTGACGAACAGCAACAGCGTCAGGCGCACACTGATACGCAGCATCAACGGCAGGATGAGGATGACGACGAACACGGTCTGTAGCGTGTACATAATCATCGGCCCGGCCAGTTGCCGAATCGCGCTGAGGTCGTTCGTTGCACGCGCCATCAAATCGCCGATGCGGTTGGATTGGAAGAATGAAAGCGGAAGCCGTTGCAGGTGCGCGTAGAAGTCCTGTCGCAAATCGTATTCGACGTGGCGCGACATACCGATCAGAATGCGCCGCTGCAAAAACAGAAACAACCCGCTGACCGCGCTGACGCCGAGAATCGCCAGCGCGTAGCGCGTCAGCTTTGCCCACGTCACACCGGTCTGGAGGTCGTCAACCGCGCGCCCGACCAGCAGCGGAACCAGCAGGCCGATCACCACCGAGGCGAAGATGCAGAGAATGCCGAGGACGAGGGATTTTTTATAAGGCCGAAAGTAACGGGCGAATTTTCGTAAGTCGTGCATAACGGAACGAGAGCCGTCGAGCCATCTCTTGTTTGTCTTAAGCTTGAGAATCTCAACGCATATGATGCGCGATTTTGCTCCGCAAAGACAAACGGGGACGATGACCAACAGCGTTCTTGCTGTGTCCCGTTAGGGACAACTGATAATAGCCCAGCAATTCATTGCTGGGACCAAGTCGCCAGATAGCTCAACAGTCCCGTCAGGGACGGCTGATATTCCGCGACGGCAAGGGGAGTTCAGTCGTCCCTGACGGGACTGCGAATGATTAGGCATGGCAGACCCAGCAATAAATTGCTGGGCTATTCTCAAACGTCCCTGACGGGACGAAGCAGACGGCAGTGTCCCAATCTTGTATGTTTTGATTTAGCTCACTCCGCCAGGGATTCGGCACAACCGGCAACAATCAACAAAAGCATGCTAAAGATTAGAACTGTTATTTTCACATGCAACACGAAGCGCCTAGACATGATGGCTGACAGTAACTAAGCGGCTTGTCCCTTGCAGTGCGTGGGTTATGCTGGCCGATGTTTTAACCATCCACCGGCAC
>JACDEG010000489.1 GCA_013816505.1 Pyrinomonadaceae bacterium
GGGCGCTGAACACTTTTCCTTGACCGGCCCCTGACCCCCGACACCCGCCCCCTGTCTTATTCGTATCTCAGCGCAATCATCGGATCAACCTTCGTCGCACGGCGCGCCGGAATGTAACTCGCCAGGAAAGCAACCGCGCCGAGCAGCACCGCGATGCCAACGAAAACTGCTAGGTCGGTCGCAGACACGCCGTAGAGTTGGCTTGCCATGACGCGCGTTACGGCGAATGCTACCGCGAGTCCGAGGAGAACGCCGAAAAGGGCGAGCGACATTCCGTGCCCGACGATGAGTCGCAGAATGTCAGTTTTTTGCGCTCCCAAAGCCATGCGGATGCCAATCTCGTGTGTGCGGCTGCTCACCGTGTACGCGATGACACCATAGATGCCGACCGACGCGAGCGCCAGAGCGACGACGGCAAAGAGCAGGAGCAACGTCATCGAGAACCGTTGCGGCGCAAGCGAACGGTCGAGCGTCTGTTCCATCGTGTTGACGTTATAAACGGGTTGATTCGGGTCAAGCTCCTGCACCTCTCGGCGCACGGCGGAGGCTAAGGTCAGCGGGTCTGCCGTCGTGCGGATGATCAGGTTCATACGCGGCGCGAGCGACGGCAGCGCGTCGTCGGGAGCTTGGTTGAACGGCAGGTAGAGCTGCGCTTGAATCCGCTCGGTGGCGTCTAAGCCGAAATGTTTGACGTGCGCGACGACGCCGACAATTTCGGCGTCGGGATTGTCCTTGCCATCGCCTGCGATGTAGTGTCCGAGTGGGTCTTCGTCGGGAAACTGTTGGCGCGCGAACGCTTCGTCGATCACGGCGACACGCGGGCTGCGTTGTGTGTCCTGCGCGGTGAAGAATCTGCCTTTAACGAGGCGGATGCCCATCGCTTGCAGGTATTCGGTACTCGGGATGTAGATCATCGTCTGCGGCTGTTTGCCGGGTTCGGGCTTCGGGCGACCGACGATGGCGAAGGACGTGTCCGATGCTTGTCCGAGCGGGAGACCGTTTGAGAAAGCCACCGACTCGACGCCGGGTAGTCCTTTGATGCGCCCGCTCAAGTCGTTAAAGAAGTTGAGGACTTTGCCGCCTTCATCCTTCTTCACGTTGAGCGCGAGTTGCATCGTGAGCAGGTTCTCAGACTTAAAGCCAGGGTCGGTATCGAGAATGCGCAGGAAACTCTTGATCAATAATCCTGCGCCGACTAAGAGCACGAGCGAGAGCGCGACTTCCACGACGACCAGCGCGCTGCGTAACCACGCGCGTCGTCCGCTCGCCGTCGAACCGCGCCCGCTCTCTTTGAGCGTGTTGTGTAAATCCGTCTTCGCGGCTCCGAGCGCCGGAGCCAAACCGAAGATGACGCCTGTGACAATCGAGACGAGCAGCGTGAAGATGATGACTTTGCCGTCCAGATTGACTTCAGTTGTTGTCGGCAAACTATCGACGCTCACCGCGCGCAGCACGTCAACGCCCCACCAAGCCAGGAGCAAGCCGACGCCGCCGCCCAAGAGCGCGAGCAGCACGCTTTCCGTTAGTAGTTGACGCACGATCCGCCAGCGTCCGGCTCCGAGCGCTGCGCGAATCGCCATCTCTCTGTGACGCGATGCGGCACGCGCGAGCAACAGGTTGGCGACGTTTGCGCAGGCAATCGCGAGTACGAAGCCGACCGCACCGAGCAGCACCAGCAGAGAAGTGCGAATGTCACCGACGAGTGCTTCGCGCAAGGGTGTGAGCGTCGCGCTGTTGCCCTTCATGCCGTACTGCGTCGAGATGCGCTCTGCCAACGAGACGAGTTCGGTGCGCGCCCTCTCAACCGACACGCCCGGCTTCAGACGCGCAACCGCGTAGATGCCGGGATGACTTCCGCGTTCCATCATCTCGCCGGCGCGCAGGCCGATGGGCACGAAGATGTCGGTCGGAGTTCCGAAGCGGTAACTCGCAGGCAGCACGCCGATGACAGTGTAACTCTCGCCGCCCAACCTCAGTTGTTTGCCGACCGGTGATGGGTCGGAGCCGAAGCGACGCTGCCACAAACCGTGACTGAGGATGCAGACGCGGCTTGCGCCGGGACGGTCTTCTTCCGGCAGAAAGCTGCGCCCCGCCGCGGGCTTGACGCCGAGCACGTCGAAGAACTCCGCCGACACTGCTCTTCCCGCCAGGCGTTCCGGCTCATCCGCGCCCGTCAGGTTGAGGCTGCGAAATTGCATCGCCGCGATGCCGGTGAAGACCTTGTTCTGTTCGCGCCAGTCAAGGAAGTTCGGATACGAGATGGACATCTGCGGCACTTGCGGGCTGTCTTCCGAAAGCCGCACGAGCCTGTCCGGGTCAGCGTATGGCAGCGGGCGCAACAGCACCGCATTGACGACCGAGAAGATCGCCGTGTTCGCGCCGACACCCAATGCCAGCACGACCACGACGATGACAGTCACATTCCAGTTCTTCCATAGCATCCGCGCAGCGAATCGTATGTCCTGCAATAGTGTGTTCATTGAATCACCTCAACAGTTGTTAGCCAAATTCGTAATCCTGATTTATCATCGACGTGTCGCCTTCAAAGGAGCAATTCGTTATGCCGACCATTCAGATCGACACTGAAGAGTTATTGAATGCCGCCTTGCAGATGTCGCGCGAGGAACTTGAGCAATTCGTCGCTAAGCTCTTCACACTTAAGGCCAGACAGGAAACCCCTGGTTTGTCAGAAAGAGAGACTGAGCTTCTGCTGAAAATCAATCAGGGGCTGCCGCCGGATACGCAGCAGCGGGTCAATGAATTGATCGACAAACGCCAGTCATACACAATTACCCAGGACGAACTGCAAGAATTAATTCAGCTCACCGACCAGATCGAAATGTTCGATGCCGAAAGATTGAAGCATTTGATCGGACTCGCCCGGTTACGCGGCATCACGCTTGATGAATTGATCAAAAAGTTGGGCATCAAGCCCGTACCGCATGACTAAAAAGCGCATCTCCCAAAAGCTGCGACGATTGGTCAAAGAACGTGCGCTAGGGTACTGCGAATACTGCATCTGTCCCGATTCACATGCCACCCAGGAGCATTCCCTCGAACACATCATCCCCGAAGTACAAGATGGCAGAAGCACTGGCGACAATCTCGCGCTCTCCTGTCAGGGCTGCAACAACATCAAATACAACAAAACCCACACACACGATCCGGTCAGTCAAGAAATAGTTTCGTTCTTTCATCCGCGTCATGACAACTGGCACGAACATTTCACCTGGGGTGCGGATCGCCTAACACTGGTTGGCCTGACGCCTATCGGTCGCGCCACAATTGAAGCATTGCGCCTGAATCGAAAAGGCGTCATCAATCTACGGCGATTGTTACTGCTCGACGGCAAACATCCGCCAGCACATCGCTCATCGTCGGAGTAGTCACTCGTATCTGAGCGCCACCATCGGATCAACCTTCGTCGCTCGCCGGGCCGGAATGTAACAAGCCAGCAGCGCCACGACAGTCAACAACAGTGCGACACCAGCGAACGTCACCGGGTCAGTCGCCGACACTCCAAAGCATCATCAACTCTTCAGATTCACTCAGGGGCAACGGGTTGAGCAATGCAGCATTGACCAAGCTGAACACGGCCGTATTCGCCCCGATGCCGAGTGCCAACGCGAGCACCGCGACAAACTTAAAGCCCGGATTCTTAACGAGCATCCGCGCGCCGTAGCGCAGGTCTTGCCACAAGGTATGCATAGTTTCTCCTCGTCGAGAGTGGGTTACTCGTAGCGCAATGCGATCATCGGGTCTACTTTCGTCGCGCGCCGTGCCGGGACGTAACACGCGATGAGCGCCGCGGCGGCTAACAACACCGTCACGCCGGCGAACGTCACCGGATCAGTCGCCCCGACGCCGAAGAGCAGGCTCTGCATTAAGCGCGTCAACGCCAACGACGCCAGCACGCCGATGCCGACGCCGACGAGCACCAGCCACATGCCTTGTGTGATGACGAGCCGAAGTACGTCACCACGCCCGGCGCCCAATGCCATGCGGATGCCGATCTCGTGCGTGCGCTGTGCGACCGTGTAAGACATCACGCCGTAGATGCCGACTGAAGCCAGCAACAGAGCCACCGCGGCGAAGACGCCGAACAGAATCGCGTACAGACGCGGCTGCCAAACTGAACGTGAGATAACCTCGCTCATCGTGCGGACAGCAGTCACGGGTTGATTCGGGTCTAATTCTTTCACCTGATCTCGTATCGCAGCCGCCAGACTTTCGGGATAGGCCCGCGTGCGTACGGCGAGCGCCATGCCGCCAATCGAGATTTGAGCATGCGGCAGGTAGACGCTTTTCCTTTGAGTCAGATTCAAACTTTCGTGTTTCACCTCGCCGGCCACGCCCACAATCGTATGCCACGGCTCGTTGTCTTCGGGCGGCCCGAACCGGACGCGCTTGCCGAGCGGACTTTCATTCGGCCAATACTCGCGCGCCAGACGCTCGTCAATGATCGTGACTTTGGCTGCGTCGCGCGCGTCCGCGTCGGTGAAGTCGCGCCCCATCAGGAGCGTGATGCCCATCGCGCCGAAGTAGTTCGGCGTAATCACGCAGTGATTGATGCTTGGAGCCTGCCCCACCGAAAGCACGGGATGATCTTCGACCGTCAGGCTGCGCCCCCAGCCTCCTCCGCTCAGCGGCAGGTAGGAGATTGCACCGGCGGCCTGTACGCCGGGCAGCGCACGGGTGCGTTCGAGCAATTGTTTGAAGAAGTCGTGACGCTTCTCGGGCGCGTCGTACTTCGCGCTCGGCAGGCTCACGCGCAACGTCAGCACGTTTTCGGCGTTCAAGCCGGGATTGACTTGTTG
>JACDEG010000071.1 GCA_013816505.1 Pyrinomonadaceae bacterium
GAGGCAACGCGCTGCAAACATCAAAGCAGCTTGGGATTCCACGGACGACCATCAAAAGGTGGGTGGCGGAAGGTGTGAACCCTGACGTGACTGTTTTGCGCCACGAAAAAAGGCGCGAGTTATCTGAAAAGCTTGAAGACATTGCCCACGCTCTATCCGATAACATCCTGAAACGTGCGATGACAACAGATGCGGAGATTCCGTTGAAGGACTTTGCCACGTCGTTGGGGATCGTGATCGACAAGATGCAGGTGCTGCGCGGGATGCCGAGCGCGCCACCGCAGCCAGTTGAACCAGATGTGGAAGCAGTGTCGAGGGAGTTCCAGGAGAAGGCTCGTGCGCGTGGATACGAGATTACGTTAGAAGAGGCGCGGTCTTATATCGAGCCGCGACTGCTGAGTAGGAAGTTTCAATAAACAACTGACGCCACGAAAGGCACCGCTTGAACCTGGTGTTTTTGTTTAAGATACAGGCTGCGAAGCACCAGTTATCAACCTCGGCGAGATAATTCGCGTCGAACGTGCCGAAGGCGGTTACACGATTATCCATTTATGCCTTGAGTGTACGACCAGCGGCGCACTCGGCGCGCTGAAGCGCCATGCGGAAGTTGCCGAGCGGGAATCTCGGCGGCAGATGATGAGGGCGGCATGAGAGTTCAGTTACGGAAGTTAGGTATCGAGGCGGAGGCTCTCTACGGGTGGCTGCCGGACTGGTGCACGCTCTCGGAGAGAGATATTGCCGCACAGACCGGCATCACGAAGTACGACGTGCGCCACGCCAAGCGTGTCCTCAGTGGGGCTGGGCTGATTCAAATCCACGATCTGCCGAACAAAAATTACCGCAATCCGGCTCACGGAATAGCTAAAGTAAAATCTCAGCATATAGCCCCAATAAGCATTGCTTCCGCAGTGGGCGGTGCGGGCGCAGCCACGCTTCACGGTCTTGGTGTGTGGCTTATAGCTGAGCGCCTCGACTTGGTGGATTTGTATCTGCGAAGCGGATGGAACATCGTCCCGGTGCGCCCCGGCGAAAAGCAGCCCGTCATGAGCCGCAAGCATTGGCAAAGCAAGTGGCCGTCACCCGAATCAAAGCTCGACTTCTTCTGGGAGAATCGGAAGATGGACGTCGGGATGTGGGTCTGCAATCTCACGATCTTCGATTTCGATTCGCGGCAGGCGCTCCGAACTTGGGGTGCGGACAAGTACGTCACTCTCACCTGCGGGACGCGCCGGGGCGCGCACCTCTATTTCAACCAGTCGGTTGTCACGACCACCGCCGGTCAGATCGCGCCCGACGTGGACACCCGTTGCGCCGGGTCGTTCGTCGTGCTGCCGCCCTCAACCGGGAAGGAGTGGATCATGGTTGCCGAACCTGTTGACGTGCCGGAAGAACTGATCGATGCCTACTACAAGCGGACGGTAACGAAGCGACAATCTTCAGCCGGTGAGACCGGGCTTGATTTCAGACGTTTACCGGAGATAATTAAATATAGGACGCGCAACGACACACTGTTCCGGTACGGTCGTTCTCTGCGCGCTCGCGGCTGGAAGTTTGAGGCGCTCGCGACCGAACTCCGACAAGTCAACAGTGAGCTGTGCACCCCGCCGTTGACCTACAGCGAAACAACGAACCTGATCCACCATATCTGGACGTACCCTGACGCTGAGGAGGGCTGGACTCGCTCATGGCGTCATATCCAACCGGATAGCGTGACTCCAGCCACCACGTGAACTTGAAACTCTGTCGCTGGGCGGCTTTGCGGAGAAAGTCATGCTGACAGGGAAAGTGGAATGTTTGCGTGGAAAGTCGCCACAGCTAACCGGAACAAATTTCAATTATAGGCAAACAGGCGCTTGAAGGCGACAATCAAGTTGTCAACCAAATAGATGTTATGAACAGGGCGAACGCACGAAAAAAGTTATCTCACTGATGAGGTAGGAATTAAACGAATCCAACAACATCATTTGAAACTTTGAAGTGCAAGAGCTTCAACTGCTTACAAATTTAGATGCGTTTGCCCTATGTTCCGAAGAATAAGAGTGACCTCTGGCGACCTGCTTGCGTGACACTCCAACAGATCAACACCTCTACTCGGCCCAGGAGAAAAGCCCGCCAGGAGCCAATCTCGTGCAAAAGAGGGGCATCATGCCCGCCAGCTAGACCCTCGCCTCATCTGCCATTTTCACGATCACCGTCAAGTGAAACTACGCCGCGACATCGTTCCTGTGCTTAGTGCAAAACCCGTAGACTGTTTTGAGAGGTGACGGGGAATTGCAGAAGTCAAATAGAGCCGAACTCTCGGTTTCGCAAGTTTAACCTAACAAATTCAGCTTTCTTGGTGATGCACGGCGCGCTGGAATGTCCGGTTTTACTCTGGAAAAGTATTTTTCGGGCTAAAAACTCACTTGGAATAGCTAATCCACGTCATCAGGTGGGAGAAATGAAACATCCGTCTATGAAATTTCAGACAGCTCTCAATTCGCCCAGAGAAAAATTTCCAAGATTTCCAGAATGGCGTAAATCAATATGGTAGTACAGTTTAACGTCTAGCCGATATAGTGTAAGAATGCTCTCCTAATCATTATGAGTTGCAGAATTGATCTACGCCGCCTAATTCCCTACCCACCCCTCCTTAATTAGGCTCTTGGAGTAGCTAAAACTACAGTCTGACCCGGAAATAAGACTTGATTCTTCAATTAAATCGTGGTAAACGAGGCATATGGCTACCGTTTTGAAAACCAAGCCCAAGAAACCGTTCTCTATTAGCCCGAACCCCTCCCTGCTCTATCTGACCCCGTCGTTGAAGAGCACGATCCACAAGGTGCATTACGTGATCGAAAACCGGCAGGGGCTGACGGCGATTCTCGGAGACATAGGACTTGGAAAAAGCTCGCTCCTGCGGTATCTACACGGCCAATATGTTGGGCGTGAAGACGTGGTCACGGCGCTGATGCCCTCCCCCAACTTCCCAAGCGACTTCGCCTTCCTTAAGTCCTTGTGCGGCGACTTCGGCCTGCGCCCCCGCCGCTCGATGGTTGACCAGGAGCAAGAGCTACGCGGTTTTCTGGTGTCGCTCTACTCGGAGGACAAGACCGCCGTCGTCTTCATCGACGAGGCTCAACGGCTCACCGGCAAGATGCTCGAACTGGTGAGGGTTTTGTTGAACTTCGAGACCGAGGACACGAAACTCATCCAGATCGTGCTGGCCGGTCAACTCGAACTCCGCACGAAATTGTTAGACCCGACCAAGAAAGCGATCCGCTCTCGCATCTTCGCACCTTCCCTACTGGCCCCGCTCTCGCTTGCGGAGACCCGCGAGATGATTTCTTTCCGGTGCGAGCAAGCCCAGATGCCCAACCCCTTCCCGGAACTCAGCGTGGAGGCGATCTACGCCGTCACCGGCGGCGTCCCTCGTGAGGTGTTAAAGGTCTGCGCTGTCGCTTTGGACATGGCCCAGCTTTCGGGCGAGGAGCGTATACCGCCGGAGGCGATAGAAGTGGCGGCGGGCGAGGCGTTACTACATGAGTGAGCCGAAGAGATGGATCGGCTACGCCGACATCCTAGAAGCGAAGCGCAAACGCGATGAGCGTGAGGCCCAAGAACCAGTAGCAACAAGACAGGTCGTAGAGACCAGTCAGGTCATAGAGACCAGTCAGGCTATAGAGGCCAGACTGGTCAAGGAGGCCGAAACTGATCGGCCAGAGACCAGTCAGGTCATAGAGACCAGTCAGGTCGCAGAGACCGTTCAGCCCACCTCGACCATTCACAATCCAATGGTCGCCCTCCCGGACGTGAAAGGATATACCCGCTTTCACCACCAGATCGTAGATCACCTCTATCCGCGACTCGACGCCTATGAACAGGTCGCCCACTTACATCTTTACCGACTCTCTTGGGGCTACGGAAAGCCCATATGCACCATCAGCTTGCAGAAACTGGCCGAGCGGAGCGGCCTCAGCTACAAGAGTGCGCAGCGCGCCGTCAACAAACTGGAGGGTAGGGGACTGATTCGGCGGGAAGGAAGGATTATCGGCTTCGGCAAGGAGCAGGGTATTTCCTTCTGGGTGGCCCCAGCGACCAGTCAGGCCACTGAGTCCAGACAGCCTCTGAAGGCCAGACAGGTCAGAGAGACCAACATTAAAGAAAACAACTTCTTTAAAGAAAACACACCCACTAAAGAACCACCGCCCAAAAAAGAAACCGAAGTTGCTTCGCGCCGTGTGGGTGTGGGATCAAGATTCTCTTTGGAGGAGTGTAGGCGGTATGCAGAGCACCTAAGCAAAACGGGGGAGGGGATCAATAACCCAGGCGGGTATGCAATGTCCATCTTTCAGTCAGGGGACGCAGATCCACTCGTCGAAAAATTCCTGCACCCGCTCGAAGAGCCGAAGCCGATTGATACAAGCGCCTGCCCAGATTGCGGGGGAACCGGGATGTACTACCCAGACGGGCCTGGGCGCGGAGTGGCAAAGTGCCGACATGTGAACTTGAACAGGTCAGAGTAGTACCTAAAAAGCAAAAGAAATAATCCTGTCGGCCACCATCTCCACTCCAAAGTTTAATTTAAAAATCATTGCTCACTGAGGTACTTAATGCGGTTGACTGACAAAGAGCCGGAAGCGAAGGGCGAAAACAAAAACCGGACGGGCGGCGACCTTTTCATCGTCGATAACAGCGACGAGAACTGGAAGGTGCAGAACTACCTGCGCGAGTGGACGGACATCGCCCACACCTTCGACATCGCGACGGGCTACTTCGAGATCGGCGCGCTGCTCGCCCTCGACGGCCAGTGGCAGAAGCTCGATAAGCTCCGCATCCTAATGGGCGATGAGGTGACGAAGCGCACGAAGAAGGCGCTCGTCGCGGGCATCCAATTCGTCGCCCGCACACTCGACCACAGCATCGAGCGGGAGAAGGAGCGCAACGACTTCCTGACCGGCGTGCCCGCCGTCGTCGAGGCGCTGAAAAGTAAACAGATCGAGTGCCGCGTCTACGCGAAGGAGAAGTTCCACGCGAAGGCTTACATCACCCACTCGAAACTGACCGTCGTCGGGTCGTCGGCCCTCGTCGGCTCCAGCAACTTCACCTACCCCGGACTCACCGACAACGTCGAACTCAACGTCCAGTTGCAGCGCGAGGTCGAAATCCTCCAGGAGTGGTACGAGCGCCACTGGGACGGGGCGGAGGACATCACGCCGGAAATCCTCCGGGTGATCGAGCGCCACACCCGCGAGTACCAGCCCTTCGAGGTCTACGCGAAGGCGATGCAGGAGTATTTTCGCGGACACGAGATCAGCGTCGGCGAGTGGGAGAAGAGCCGGTCGCGCATGTTCCCGGTGCTTGACCTGTATCAGCGGGAAGGGTATCAGGCGCTGATGAAAATCGCGCACACTTACCGGGGCGCGTTCCTGTGCGACGGGGTCGGATTAGGAAAGACCTTCGTCGGCATGATGGTCATCGAGCGCCTGGTCGAAAAAGACCGGAAGCGCGTGGCGCTCTTCGTCCCCAAAGCCGCCCGCAAGGCCGTCTGGGAGAAGGCGATCAACCGCTACCTGCCACACCTGAGCGGAGACTTCTCCAACCTGGTCATCTACAACCACACCGACCTCTATCGCGGCGGGGAGTACCAGCACCGCCTCGACCGCCTGAAGGAGACCGCCGACGTCATCATGATCGACGAGGCGCACCACTTCCGAAATCCGGGCCTCAAGGGGGAGACCGGGCGGCGGCCCTCGCGCTACAGAAGGCTCTACGACATCGCCGAAGGGAAGACGCTATTTCTGCTCACGGCGACGCCCGTCAACAACCGCCTGATTGACCTCCAGCACATGATGGAGTTGTTCACGCAGGGGCAGCCAGATTACTTCAAAGCCGCTCCGCTCGGCATCCATTCATTGCCCGGACACTTCCGGAAGATGGAGAAGGACTTGGATCGGCTTGTCGCCGAGCAGACCGGTGGGGACGGCGAGGTGGAAACAAATCAGGTCGAAGCCGAGCAGGTGCTGGCGAGCGATACCCTCTTTAGCGCGCTCGTCGTCCAGCGTAGCCGCGCCTATGTCAAGGCGAGCCAGTTGCAGCAGGGCGGCGCTTTGACCATGTTCCCGATTCGCCAAGACCCGCAGGTCGCCGAGTACTCCGTGAAGAAAACTTACGGGCGCTTGCTCTCAATGATCGACAAAGCGTTCGCCAAAAAGGAACCGCTCTTCTCGCTCGCCATTTACGACCCGCTGTCTTACTTCAAGGGGGCGGAAGAAACGATTGATCCGTTACAACGAGGCAGACAAAAGCAGGTCGTCGCGCTGATCCGCATCCAGTTCCTCAAACGGTTTGAAAGTTCGGCGCACGCCTTCGGGCTGTCGTGCGAGATGTTGTTAAAGAAGCTCCTCGCGTTCGTCATCAAGCACAGCCAGACGAGGGCGGAGATCGCCCGGCTCGAAAGATGGAAGTCGCAGCACTCCCAGACGGAGGGCTTCATCCTGCAAGACCAGATAAAGATGTTCGACGACCAACTCGTGCTCGGCGACCAGCCGGACAAGGAGACCTTCGACGACCTCGTCACCGAGGAGATGCTCGAAGCCGTCGAAGAACTGTCGCGTGACGAATACAACGTCGAAGAGATATTGGCCGAGACGTTTCTCGATCTGGATCAGATCATCGAGTTCCTCGACGAGTTGAAGAAGTTTAAGCCGTCTAATGACGACAAGCTGCGCGCTTTAATCAAGTTGTTGAAGTCCGATTCCGTGCTGAAGAAGCACAAGGTCTTGATCTTCACCGAATATCTTGCGACGGCGCGTTATCTCTGGAAGCAGTTAGAGGCGAACGGTATCACCGGCGTGGACGAGGTGGACGGCGCTACCAACCACAATAACCGGGGCAAGATCATCCAGCAGTTCGCGCCGTACTACAACGAGTCTTCGAGCGCCGAACTCGCCGAGGAGGGGCTGACGGAAACCCGCGTTCTGATCTCGACGGACGTGCTGTCCGAGGGCCTGAACCTCCAGGACGCAACCCGGCTCATCAACTACGATCTGCATTGGAATCCGGTGCGGCTCATGCAGCGCATCGGGCGCGTTGACCGGCGCATGAATAACAGTATCGAGGATCGTATTCTCACCGACCACCCGGAGCAGAAAGCGATTCGCGGGACGACCGCCTACTGGAACTTCCTGCCGCCCGACGAACTCGACGAACTCTTAAAGCTCTACCACCGGGTGAGCCATAAGACGTTGCGCATCTCCCGCACCTTCGGCATCGAAGGGAAAAAACTGCTCCGGCCCACAGACGACTACGAGGCGCTCAGGGACTTCACGCACGCCTACGAAGGCACGACCACCCCGGTCGAGGGAATGCACCTTGAGTATCAGAAGCTGCTGCAAGATTACCCGGACTTGTCCGCCCGGTTGGCTCTCCTGCCGGGTCGCGTCTTCAGCGCGAAGGCACACCCGGCACCCGGCGCGAAAGCGGTCTTCTTTTGTTACGCGCTCCCGGCACCGGCGGTCAGCGTCACCCGAAACGACGGGGACACCGACGAGGAAAACGACGGCGGCACCGGCGACGCTACCGTATGGACTGAGGAGGCGGGCTTAACCGGCTGGTATCTTTACGATCTCAACACCGAACAAGTGGTGGAAGAGCCAGCCGAAATCATTGATCTGATTCGCAGCACGCCTGAGACGCCGAGGCGGCGGGGCGTGCCCGACGAGACGCTCACCGAAGTCCGGGGCAAAGTCGAAAAGCACATCAAGCAGACGTACCTCAAAAAAGTGCAGGCCCCGGTCGGCGTGAAGCCGATTCTCAAAGCCTGGATGGAACTTTCCTAACCCCCACTCCGAAGGAGCAACGCCCGTAATGGCTCACGACCTCGACCGGGTTCGCGCAATTAAAAGTTTCCCGTCACTCATCAAATACCTCCGCGACGACCTCGGCTGGGAGTTTGAGACCGACGACGTCGAAGACCTCACGTTCGACTACGAGCCGGAGGAACTGGGCCTCGACGCCGAGACCGCCGTCAAGATCAAAGAGATTAAGCAACTGCGCCCGCTGATCACGAACCAGCCCTGGGGCATCTTCTACATCAACTTCGAGCCGAAGCGACTGCCGGTCGTTGTGCTGCGCCGCGTCCTGCGCTCCCTGGTGTTGAAGAGACGCGCCGGGGCGAACCGGGGTCAGCAGGCGGCGTGGAAACTCCACGATCTGCTGTTCATCTCATCCTACGGCGAGAAAGACGAGCGCGCCATCACCTTCGCGCACTTCTCCGACGCCTCGGAAGTCGGCGGCCTGCCGACGCTCAAGGTGCTCGGCTGGGACGCCGAGGACACCCTGCTGCACCTCGAAGACGCGCACCGCACGCTGAGGGAGAAGCTGCGGTTCCCCGACGACCCGTCGGACGCGGAAGCGTGGCGCGCCCAGTGGGCTTCGGCCTTCACGCTCCGGCACCGCGAAGTCGTCACGACCTCAATCGAACTTGCCAAACGCCTGGCCGAACTCGCGACGCTGATCCGGGAGCGCGCCAACCGGGTGCTGGCGATTGAATCCGACAAGGGCGCATTTCGTCGTTTGCACGAAGCGTTTAAGGAAGCGTTGATTCACGACCTGAGCGCGGACGACTTCGCCGACATGTACGCGCAGACCATCGCATACGGTCTGCTCTCCGCCCGCGTCGCCCGCCCCGAAGGGTTCATCGCCGACAACCTCGTGGAGATGGTTCCGAGCACCAACCCCTTCCTCAAAGAGTTGCTGGGGACGTTCATCAAAATCGGCGGGCGTGACCGGGGCAAGAATGTCGCGGCGATTGACTTCGACGAACTCGGCATCAACGAAGTCGTCGAACTGCTCAGGCGGGCGAACATGGAAGCGGTGTTGAGGGATTTCGGCAACCGCAACCCGACCGAAGACCCGGTGATTCACTTCTACGAACTCTTTCTGAAAGAGTACAACCCCGTGAAGCGCATGAAGCGCGGCGTCTTCTACACGCCGCGCCCCGTCGTCTCGTTCATCGTTCGCAGCGTTGACGAGATTCTGCGGAAAGAGTTTGGTCTGGCGGACGGTCTAGCCGACACGACGACGTGGGGCGAGTTCGTCAAGGCGCAGCGACTCCACAATCCGCAATCGGAAATCCGCATTCCAGAGGGCGTTAAGCCCGACGCGCCCTTCGTGCAGATACTCGACCCGGCGACGGGCACAGGCACGTTTCTCGTCGAGACGATTGACGTGATCTACGCCACGCTGACGGAGAAGTGGCGCGGCGAGCGCAAGACGGAAGCGCAAATCAGGGAGTTGTGGAACGACTACGTGCCCAAGCATTTGTTGCCGCGCCTGTACGGGTTCGAGTTGATGATGGCTCCATACTCCATCGCGCACATGAAGATCGGCTTGAAGCTGCGCGAGACGCATTACAGCTTTCTCTCGTCGGAGCGGGCGCGGATTTACCTGACGAACACGCTCGAAGAACCGAAGGACTTTTCCGGCTACTTCGCGCAGATGGCTCCCGCGCTCGCCCACGAAGCGGCGGAGGCAAACACCATCAAACGCCACACGCCGATCACCGTCGTCATCGGCAACCCGCCTTACTCCGGCATTTCAAACAACATGAACGCATGGATTGACGGATTGCTGAAAGGCAAGTTGCCGGACGGGACGAAGGTTCGTAGTTACTACGAGATTGATGGCAATCCGCTTGGCGAAAAGAAACTGTGGCTGCAAGACGACTACGTTAAATTTGTTCGCTACTCTCATTGGCTCCTGGGTCGTATTGGAACAGGCGTTCACGGGATGATTACAAACAATAGTTTTCTCGATAGTCCTACATGTCGCGGAATGCGTTACTGCCTTTCGGTAGATTTCTCAAATCTTGCCTTACTCGATTTGCATGGCAGCAGCAAAAAACAAGAGACGCCACCAGAAGGAATGATTGACGAAAACGTATTCGACATTCAACAGGGAGTTGCGGTGTCTTTGTTTTGGAACATCGCAGCTTCAACTCAGCCGGAGGTTAAAACGTTTGAACTCTGGGGTACGCGTAATAACAAATACCAATGGCTGAATGATAAGCAGCATTACAAAACGACTTGGTTACATAACCACATATCAAGCCCTTACTACTTCTTTGCAAAAAAAGAGTTGAAGACAGCGGATGAGCACAAATCTCTTTATTCTCTTAAAGAGGTGTTGCCTTTCTATGGCACTGGCATCCAAACATCTAGGGATGATTTTGCAATTGACCTAGAACATGATGTTCTTCAAAAACGTCTTGCAGGCTTCTTTGATAAGAGCAAGTCAGATGCAGAAGTTAGACGTGATTTCAAACTTAGCGATACGCGAGGGTGGAAACTTGCAGACATTAGACGTGACACCAGATTGAAAGATGTATTGTCTTCGATTGTTCCTTTTGACTTCAGAGTGTTCGATAAAAGATGGATTGCCCTTTCAAAGAGCGTCGTTGACTGGACGCGAGAGGAAGTGATGTCTTGTGTTCTCGACGGCAATAACATTGGTTTGTTATGTAGCCGCCAACAAGCCACGATAGGCTTTCGCCACCTCTTTGTTGTAAACAGTCCTGTTGACATGTTTTGCATTTCTAACAAGTCACGTGAAGGGCAAACCCTCTTTCCGCTATACAGACCTGATGACAGCGCAAAGTCTAAGTTTCTAGGTAATCATGAAAGTATAGATTCTCTTCACAATCGTCGTGCCAACCTTGCGCCGCAGTTCGTGGCTGATTTCGCCGAGCGTCTCAACTTGCGTTTCCTGCCCGACGGACGCGGCGACCTCAGCGAGACGTTCGCGCCCGAAGATGTCTTTCACTACATCTACGCCGTCTTTCACGCGCCCGCCTACCGCACGCGCTACAGCGAGTTTCTCAAGATCGATTTCCCACGTGTGCCTCTGACCACAGATACCGATCTCTTCCGCCAACTCTGCGCACGCGGCGCTGACTTAGTCGCCCTCCATCTGCTCGAAGACGACTACCCAGCCGCGTCCTGGAACGTCCGCCGCGCCGGAGCGTCGAACCCGCTGGCGCGCACCCTCACAAAGTTCCTCGGCGCGAACGGGGAAGTCGCCAAAGGTTATCCGAAGTACGATGACGGTGACGTTCAAATCAACCCGTCGAGCCGCTTCACGAACGTCCCCGAAGCGGTCTGGAACTTCCACGTCGGCGGCTATCAGGTCTGCCATAAGTGGCTCAAAGACCGGCGCGGGCGCACTCTCACCGACGAAGACACGCAACATTACGTTCGCGTCGTCTCCGCGCTCGACGCGACCATCCGTCTCATGGCTGAGATAGACGAGACGATTGAAGCGCATGGCGGTTGGCCGCTCGTCGGAAGCCAAGACGCCGCTCCGAAGGAGGCAACGAGCACGCTCCCTTTCGCCTAGCGGAATCGCCCCGCGCCGAACGCGAATCCGCCGCCCCACAAGAGAACGGTGCAGCACCAAAAGCGCGAACCGCGAAAGCCGACGCGCCTCGCGCCGCACCGTCCGCGCCGTCAGACGCACCTGCGCCCGTCAGCGATTACACGCGCGACGAACTGATCGCGCACCTGCTCAAAACGATGGGCAGAAAGTGGTGGGAGCGCGACGCGTGCGTCCGCCTCACCGCGCGCCGCTTAGGTTACGCGCGCACCGGTAGCCGCATCCGCGACGCATTCAAGTCAGCCATCAACGGCGCGATCCGGCGCGGGCTGTTGGAGTATGACGGAACACAGATTCGCCGCACGGCAAAATCACCGTAGCGGCTCAACTTTATTTCCGCGAAAGGCAAAACCGCACGATGCAATCAAAGCCGCTCTCCGTGTACGACTTGTTCGACCACAAACGTCGCTATGTCGTGCCGCTTTTTCAACGTAAATACGTTTGGAGTCATGACGACCAATGGGAGCCGCTCTGGGAAGACGTTCGCAGCAAAGCCGTGCAGCGACTCGAACAGCCTGCGGACGACAACATCACGCCGCATTTCCTCGGCGCGATGGTCTTGAACCAGATGCAGACCTTCGGCAACGCCGTGCCGTCCTACACGATTATTGACGGGCAGCAGCGCCTCACGACTTTCCAAATCTTTCTCGCCGCCTTTCGTGACATCGCGCGCCGACACAACGCCGTCAGCTTCGCCGAAGAGATCGAACGCTACGTGCGTAACACCGGCTTGATGGAAAACGAGGCCGTCGAACGCTTCAAAGTTTTCCCGACGAAATCAGACCAGCCGCAATTTGTTGATGTTATGACGGCGGGGGCGCGTGAGGCGCTCGAAACTAAGTATCCGCCCGTCTTTATGCGCCGCCGTTTGCAAGACCGCCCGCGCATGGTCGAGGCATATCTTTACTTCACGAAAGCGATTAACGATTTCCTGACGGACGCGGACGAAGCGACGCAAGACGGCGATGAAGCGTCGCGGGCCCGGCGCGTCGAAGCACTGTTTCAAGCCCTGCGCCGCGATCTACAAGTCGTTTCAATCGAACTCGAAGGCAAAGACGACCCGCAACTGATTTTCGAGACATTGAACGCGCGCGGTGAACCCCTCCTGCCGTCCGACTTGCTGCGGAACTACATCTTCCGCCGCGCAGAACAGAATCACGAAAACCAAGATGCCCTTTACGAAAATTACTGGACGGAATTCGAGGAAGATTTCTGGCGCGTCGAAGAAAAGCAAGGGCGTTTGACCCGCGCCCGCATAGACATTTTCATGCAGCACTTTCTCGCCTTAAAGAAAGCGACTGATATAAATGTCGGACACATGTTTCAAGAGTACCGCGCGTGGATAAATAACCAAAAACCTTACCCGAATGTTGAAGCCGAGTTAATAGATTTACTGCGCTACGCCGGTGCATTTCGGCGCATCATCAACCCCGACCCTGCGACGCGCTTCGGCGTGTTTATGCAACGCCTGCAAACCCTCGACGTACGAACCATCTATCCGCTTGCGCTCTACCTATTGGCTGACGCGCCGCTCACGCCGCAGGAACTCGACGAGATTGCCGCCGACTTGGAGGCGTATCTTGTGCGTCGCGCGGTGTGCGGCAAAACCACAAAGAACTACAACCGCACGTTCCTACTCATCGTCCGCGAGTTTCAGCAACGCGGCGCGAGCCGCCAAACCTTGCGCGAAATCTTTACGGGTTATAAGGGCGATGCTGTGGTTTTCCCCGACGATGCGGAGTTCAAACGGGCGTGGTTAAGCGTGCCAGTTTACGAGAAGCTGAAGCCGGGCAAAGTCGGCGCGTTGCTCCGCGCCATCGAAGATGAATTGCACAATTCTTTTGCCGAGGATATCCAGATAAACACGCCGCTCACCGTCGAACATGTCATGCCTCAAACTTGGGAAGAGAACTGGGACTTAGATCATGCGGCAACGTCCGCCGTGCTTGATTTAGCGACTGACCCAAACGATTCCCAGGCGGTGCGCGACCAGATGGTACAGACTTTCGGTAATCTTACCCTGCTCACACATGCTCTCAATGCGTCGGTGAGTAATGCTTCGTTTGAAGTTAAACGCCCTGCAATTACAACTATGGCATTGCTAAAACTAAACGCTTACTTCCAGAGCGCCGAACGGTGGGACGAAGCCACGATCAGACAACGCAGCGAACATCTATTCGAAATCGCCCGCCGTATTTGGGCGCACCCGTGGTAATCAACATGCGATAAATTTAACCCTCGAAGTAGAACTGCGCTCGCTGGACTCTCATGCGCGAAGATCGACATGGCTCTTCCCGGCCCGTATTTGACCTCAGATCGACTTTTCTGAAGCGGGCTAACCGAGGGTTGTCCGTACACTACATTTTGTGGTCTGAGACGATTTTGAAATCGGCGTGAAACATCCCGGTCGTGCACATCTAGTGTGCATACATTTTGCGGTCGAGGCCCGAAATCACACTGAACGGTGATTCAGTTTTCAACAAAGAGTCGGATAATTAGCAATCTGTTTTGTTGAAATCCGACTGCCCGAAAGCCAGGGCGGGCACCATACGTAGTAGGTAACGCCAGCTTTGGAGCAGTCGCACCATGCGGGAAAGGTGCATAAAAACGCTTGATTGCATAATTTCAAAATGAAAGCTTTTGAATGCCAATGAAAGCCGTAGGGCAAAAATTAACGCCAAAGCAGGAACTCGCGCTCGTCGCGCTGCTCGACTGCGGCGAGATTAAGGAATCGGCGAAAACTGCTGGCGTTGCCGAGGTGACACTATGGCGCTGGCTCCAAAGCCCGGAGTTTCAATCGCGCTACCGCGCCGCTCGTCGTCAATTAGTCGAGACCGCTATCGCACAGTTGCAGAGTGATTGCACCACGGCGGCGCGAGTCTTGCGCGAAGTGGCAGAGGACAGGGAAGCGCCCGCTTCGTCGCGTGTAGCGGCGGCGCGGGCGATTATTGAGCAGTCAGTCAGTGCCGTACAGCTCACGGACCTGCAAGAGCGTCTGGAGGAAGTGGAGCGCCTTCTGCAAGAGCAGGAAGCGAAGAGGCGCCGGGCGTGAACCTCGCCGCACAGCTTGAACGATTGCACGCCCGCGCCGTGCTGTTGGGCAGTAGCGAATCGCCCGCGCTCTCACCCGCCACACTCGCCGCATACGCCGGCTTCACGCTCGATGCTTGGCAGCGCGATGTACTCACCAGCACGGCGCACCAGCAAATTTTGTTGGTCACGAGGCAAGGAGGGAAAAGCACTTGCTCGAGTATTCGGGCACTACACCGCGCACTCTACACGCCCGCCTCGCTCGTCTTACTTCTCGCGCCGTCTTACCGTCAATCGAAAGAACTATTCCGCAAGGTAAAAGCCGCGCTCGCCGCGCTTCCCTTCTCCGCACCTTTGGCTTCCGAGTCGGCGCTCGAGCTGGAGTTTACGAACGGCTCAAGAATTCTCGCGCTACCGGGCAAAGAGGCCACGATCAGAGGCTTCAGCGGCGTCTCTCTTCTCATCGTTGATGAAGCATCAAGAGTACCCGACGAGTTATATCAAGCGGTCAGGCCGATGCTGGCCGTCAGTGGTGGTGACATCCTTCTCTTAAGTTCACCGTTTGGAAAAAGAGGATTCTACTTTTCTGAGTGGTCGGAGGGCGGTCCCACTTGGCATCGCACAAAGGTTACGGCTTACGAGTGCCCGCGCATCCCGCGCGAGTGGTTAGAACAGGAACGCCGCGCGATTGGCGATTGGTGGTTTCGCCAAGAGTACATGTGTGAGTTCGTCGAGACGATAGATCAGGTGTTCAGTTATGACGATATTCAGCGCGCACTGGACGATTCGGTGACGCCGCTGTTCGGAGTAGCCTAAATGAGAATTGTCGAAGCCCGAAACCTGCCGATGCCGAAGACGACGCTGCCGCCGCCGCCGCGCTATCTCATCGGCTTGGACTTAGGCAGCGCGCAAGATTTTTCAGCGCTGGCAATTCTGGAGCAGCACGGGCACGGACAAGATGCCGAGTTTCTTTGCCGGCACCTTCAGCGCTGGCCGCTCCGCACGCCTTACACGGCGATTGCTTCGGACGTTGCCGGCATCGTGAACAGGAAAGAGTTGCGGGGCGGCCAGGCGCGTAACATCCTCGCCGTTGACATGAACGGTCCGGGCACGCCGGTGCTAGACCTACTCAAAACACACCCGTTGAACGCCCGCGTCGAAGCCATCTTCTCCCACGGCGGCGACAGAGTGACGAGCGAGGGGAATGTGACGCGGGTGCCGAAACGGGAGCTTGTGAGTACGACGCAGATCGCTTTACAGAACGGGCGCTTGAAGATCGCGCCGACCTTGCCGGAAGCGCCGACGCTTGTCAGCGAACTACAAAATTATCAGGTGGAGATCAACCAAGAGACGGCGCACGACTCATACGGGGCGTGGAGAACTGGGACCCACGACGATTTATTGTTCAGTGTGATGCTTCCGCTGTGGTGCGCGATGGGGATACGTAGTAACACCGTGTATAAGTTTTCGCGCTTCCGGGCTTCCTAAAGCCAGCACTTCTCCGCCGGCGTCCCTTCACTCCCGAAAGCCAGCACTCCAGCTTTCGACTTTTAAGAGTTTGACGCTTCTCCGTCGGCGGGCATATAGTGCGCGACCACTAAGGGCGGGTGCTGAATGTGTCCGCCTGCGCGTCGGATGGGGTGAGGACATCAGACGCGGCCTCACAGAAATGTGAGATGAAGCGGGCGACCGTCGCCAGATGGTCGCCCGCTTCTGCTTTTCAATGTGACCACGACAAAGCCCGTATGACGCGGTTTCGGGCTTTCCAAAGCTGGCACTCCACCGCACCTAGCCATCACTTCCAAAGCCAGCGTTCTAGCTTTCGACATATGCCAAGACTTCCATTCTCGGACGCATGATTTTGCCCTGTGCTGAAACAGGTATGTTGTGGGATGGACTGAGGGCGGAAACGAGCGTACCGGGGCGGTGTGCAAGCGTGGCAGGCCTCCCACAACACAGGAAAAGCGGCCCAGAAATCCCCCTCCGTTACCCTGCTCCTCAAAGTAAAAGAAGAAACTTCCAGCCCGCCTTTGCTGCTTCTACAAATAGGAAATTTCTAAAGCGCCGCGCGTTCCACCAAAGTTAAGAGAGGCAGGCCTATCGTACGTGGCCTGCCTCTTGGGACAAGAGAGTGAAGTGAACCCCTTCCCTTTCTTGTGCCACTACTAGACTCCTAAAGCAGCGTGCACTCCACAACACAGGAAGGGCGGGCTTGAAGTTCCCCCTTCCTTACGTTCTCCCACGACAGTTTAAGGAAGCCTTCTAGCCCGCTCTTCTTGCTCCCAACAATAGACTCCAAAAGCGGCGTGCGTTCCACCAAAACATTAAGAGGCCAGCCCGAAAGCCAGCGTTCTAGCTTTCGACATGCGCCAAGCACTCATTCTCCGACGCGCATATTTGCCTTGTGTTGAAAGGGGGATGCCGTGCTACGGGTTGACCCTTGAACCGAGCGTAGGGCGCGACTCTGTGGACGCAACTGCCCGCTGACAGACGAAACCACCCGCAAGCATATGTACGCTTGGCGGGTGGTTCTCTTACTTTGACGCTGAGTAGTTGAACTCAGGCCGCTTCGCTCTTCCTAGCATGACGACGCTTGCGAACCTTCGCCGCGATACCAGCTAGGCCTGTGCCGAGCAGGAGCATCGTTGCCGGCTCAGGGATCGCATCCGGCGCCGCGATTAACGCCGAGATTCTGGTGATGCCGCCCGTCGCAGATGGGTCTAGGAACA
>JACDEG010000490.1 GCA_013816505.1 Pyrinomonadaceae bacterium
CCGTTAACGGTTACAACCGGGACATCAAGGCTGTGGAGTCGGGCGAGCGATGAATCGGTGTCGATGTTTATCTCTTCGAAAGTGAATTCGTCATGACAGCCGGCGGCGAAGATTTCTTGTTTGGCTTCTTCGCAGAGATGGCAACCGGGGCGCGTGTAGATGATGACGTGCGGTTTGTCGGTCATGATGTGATGTGCGGGGAAAAGAACAGCCATCGATTAACGACGGTCGAAAATTTTTGAGACATTGAGTTGAAGGCACGCCGGGGCGGAGCGAATCGTTCGACGTTCGTGTGAAAAAATAAAATCTTGCCAGCGGAACGCAGAAATAGTATAAAGGCGCTGAGCCAGCCGATTCATAAATTTTTTTCAGGTGCGGCGCACTTCATTGTTACGCTTAACAATTGCATCCCAGCGCAAAGAAACTTCGCTCTTGTGCGGAGAGTTGCATCACTTGCGCGTGGGATTTTATTCTGTGACAATTCATCGGCTGAAACATTAGCAATTGAAGACGCCGTTATACCAAATCCTCTAACGGAGGTCGCGGCATGGACAACCACGCGAACCCTACTCTTCCTGCGGAAAGTGAACCCGACGCCGTGCCCACCAAGGACGCCCCGGCCACGGCAGCGTCTGGACAGGCCGAACCTCGCGTCAACGGTTCCCCAACGCAGGCCAGTGCGTCCACGGTTTCGCCTCCGAGAGAAGCGGCGCCCGCGAGCGCGCCGCCAGCAGTCACATCTCCGACACATACGTCCACCACAACCACAGCACAGACGGCAGTTCCTCCGGCGACGGTCGCGGCGAAGGCGCCCGCCGCGGCGAGCGCCGGGGTCACCAAGGCTGCTCCGAAGGCCGTTCCAGCGTCCAAGCCTGCCGGCGCCGTCGCCGTCGTTCAAAGCACGATTGATACGCCGACGAACAGGACGCGGCGACGCATCGTCTGGGCCGCCATCGCCGGGTTCCTCGGCACCAGCTTTTTGATGTTCCTGCGCTTCTTTCTGCCGCGCGCCATCTACGAGCCGTCGAGCGTCTTCCGCATCGGGTTTCCCGGTGACTACTCGCTCGGTGTCGACACGAAGTATCAACAGCAGTATCGCATCTGGGTGACGAAGACTTCCGACCGCATGTTTGTGATCTTCGCGCGCTGCACACACCTTGGATGCACGCCTGACTGGAAATCGAGCGAGAACAAGTTCAAGTGCCCGTGCCATGGCAGCGGCTACGATAGCGAGGGCGTCAACTTCGAAGGCCCGGCACCGCGACCGATGGATCGCGCGCACGTCGAACTCGATGCCGAAGGCCAGATCGTAGTCAACACCGGCAGGCTGTACGAGTGGCCGAAAGGTGGCGAAAACAAATTCGACGAACCGGGTGCGTACATTCCGTTGTAAAAGAATTTGCGATTTTAGATTTGCGATTTTAGATTGAAGATAAAGCGCCCTGGAACACACTGTTGCGGACTGTAAGTTTCAATTGCTTTTAATCGCAAATCGAAAATTAAAAACTGGGGGGCGGTATGGAGCCTGAAAGTCCTGAATCGAAAACGGGGAAACCCGGAGGCATTACTACAAAACCCGGAGTCACTACGAGGACGGGGGTTGGACTGTTGGAGAAAGCGCGCGAGGAAAGCCTCGCCCTCAAAGACCGTGCTCTCGATGAGGCGAAAGCCTACAAAGACCCGCAGCAGACGCAACTCTGGAAGTCGATCTTTCGCGTTTCGCACGAACGCTCCGACCCGCGCAACCGCTCGCTCGCCGTCCTCTCGAACGTCTTCCTTCATCTTCACCCGGCCAAGATCAATCGCGACGCGGTGCGCTACGGTTTCACGTGGGGGATGGGCGGCATTACGTTCTATCTATTCATCGTGCTGACCTTCACCGGCGTGCTGCTGATGTTCTACTACCACCCGACAAAGGTGCAGGCGTTCCGCGACATCCTCTACCTCGAACACGACGTGCCGTTCGGCAAACTCTTACGGAACATGCACCGTTGGGCGGCGCACCTGATGATTATCACGACGTGGCTGCACATGTTTCGCGTCGTGCTGACCGGCTCTTACAAGCGCCCGCGCGAATTCAATTGGTGCGTCGGCGTGGTGCTGCTGGTGCTGACGCTGCTGCTGTCATTCACTGGCTACCTGCTGCCCGACGACCAACTCGGCTTCTGGGCGGTGACGGTCGGCACCAACATGGCGCGCGCCACGCCGATGTTCGGCAGCGAAGGCCCGTTTGGTCCGCAACTCGGCATGACGCCGTTTAATGATGTGCGCTTCGGCCTGCTCGGCGGGTCGATTGTGGATTCGAACGCGCTACTGCGCTCGTACATCTGGCACTGCATCGGCATCCCGCTCGTCGCGTCGATTTTCATGGCAGTGCATTTCTGGCGCATCCGCAAAGACGGCGGCATCTCCGGCCCCGCGCCGGTGATGCTCGAATCGGAAATGAAAGCTAAAAAGCCGTGACAAGTGACAAGTGACAGGTGACAAGATAAAACCTTGCTCTTACCTGTCACCTGTCACCTGTCACCTGTCACTAAAAATATGGACTGGCATCAATTGTGGAAGATCACGGCGGCGCCGGACAACATCCCGATTGTGGCGATGCTGTTCCTGGTGCCGTTCTTCACGTGGCTCGGTCTGAAGCAGGCACGAGAGAACGACCGCTTAATCGAGCAGTTGGAGCGCGACCCGCAACTCGCCAAGACGCACCATCGCAAGACGTTGCCGTGGCGACCGGGTTGGGCGCGCGAACTGCACGTGTGGCCGTTTCTCATTCGCATCGAATTTCTCGCCGCTGTGATCGTGACGGTGATTCTGTTCGTGTGGTCAATCACGCTTGACGCGCCGCTCGAAGAACCCGCCAACCCCAACCTGACCATGAACCCGTCGAAGGCACCGTGGTACTTCCTCGGCCTGCAGGAGATGCTCGTCTACTTCGACCCGTGGATCGCCGGCGTGGTGATGCCGTCGCTGATTATGGTCGGGCTGATGGTCTTCCCGTACGTCGACTCGAACCCGTTCGGCAACGGTTATTACACGATTAAGCAGCGGCGCTTCGCGCTGGGCATGTTCGGCATCGGATGGCTGACGTGGATCGCGCTGATCATCATCGGCACGTTTATCCGCGGCCCCGGCTGGATTTGGTTCTGGCCGGGCCAGACGTGGGACCATAACGCCGTCGTGTTCGACAAGAACCGCGACCTCCATGACTTCGTCGGCATCACGAGTATGCCCGCGAAGATCATCTTCGGCGCGATAGTGGTCGGACTATTTTACGTGCTCGCGGGTTTACTGCTGCACAAGCTGATGACGTGGAACGGCTTCGAGCGGAAATTGCTCGCCCGCACGAGCTTGCTGCAATACGTGATGTTCCAGTTCTTCGCCATCTCGGTTTTGATCGCGCTACCGGTCAAGATCGCTCTGCGCCTCGCGCTGAACATCAAGTACGTGTGGGTGACCCCGTGGTTTAACGTCTGAACCTAATTTAGCGCGGAGGAATCGAACCCGTGGCTGACACTTCTTCTGACTCCGACAAGATCATTAAGCGCGAGCCTGACGCCGCCCCGGCGCCCGACCCGATCACCAGCCGCTCGACGAGTAGCATTCTGCTCATCTGCGCGCTGCTACTGATGGGGTCGCTGGCATGGGCGCTCTATGATGAAGTGTACGGCCAGCGCCCCTGGAAGAACACGCAGCGCATCTTCGTGCAGCGGTACAACCGTTACCTGAAGATTCTGAAGCGACGCGGCAACCAGACCGAGAAGGACGTGAAGGAGAGCGCCGCGTATCAGGAGTTGGATCAGGCGGCGAAGGCGGCGGCAGAACAGGTCGAGCCGCGCAAGCGCGAGATTGACAAGCGGGCCAAGGTCATCGACTCGCAGATCGCCGCGATTACCGATCCGTTCCAAAACGCACGCGGCAACATCACGCTGATTAACTATCGAATCGAGAGCGCGCCGAGCCAGTCGAAGAAAGACGATTTGCGAAAGGATATCGACGAGGTCAAGCGTGAGCAGATCGAGGTCGAGATGCCCGCCGATGACGGCTCGAACAAGACGCAGGAGATGAAGCTCACCTTCCCGCAGATCGAAGAGCGCTACAACAAATCGAAGGAAGAGAAGGCGCGTCTGCTGGTTGAGCGCGCCGAGTTGTTGCGCGAGTCGGGTGAGTTGGCGAAGAAGCGCGACGACTATTTAAAAGAGAACTTGATCGGCCTCAGTGCGCAGCAGGTCGACAGTCTGTTGAAGAAGAACGAGAACTTCGACTACACGATGCGGCAGATCAATGTTTCGAGCGTCGATGTGGTCGACCGCTGCGAGACGTGTCACCTCGGCATCCGCGAACCGCTGGAATTGACACCGGCAGTGATGAAGGGACGGCGCCGAACTCCGGATAGTTTCGCCCGCGCCTTCATCAGCCACCCGAATAAAGAGTTGCTCCAAATCCACGACGTGGAACGATTCGGCTGCGCCAGTTGCCACGGCGGCAATGGTCGCGCGACGACGACAATTGAAAAAGCGCACGGGACGAATCGGCACTGGTTGTTCCCGCTCCACCGGAAAGAGAATCTGGAGGCGGGTTGTCAGCAGTGTCACTCGCGCGACCGCGTGCTCGACGGCGCGCCGACCCTGACGCTCGGCAAAGACTTATTCCAGCAGCGCGGCTGCGTCGGTTGCCACCGCTACGAAGGCTTCGACCGCGAGTCGGACGCGCTCGCCGGCACGCGGCAGTTGGTCAAGCAACTCGAAGAGGAAAAACTCGCCAACGACCGCGAAGCGCGGCAGGCGGCCGCCGGCGTAGCC
>JACDEG010000072.1 GCA_013816505.1 Pyrinomonadaceae bacterium
TAGTTCCTTTCCGTGAAGGTCTGGGTTGAGAAGAATGAGGTGCTGGGGCAGGAGGAGGTTCTTGTACGCCCAACCTCGCGGAAAGTCAATTGCCGGTCGGCACGGCTGATAGCTTCTTCACGTAAGTATTCAGATCATCCCTCGGCGCTCTTTGGCTGACGGGAGGTTTTTACGTCCCTTTGCTTCCCCACGCACTGAGAAAGCTGCAGATGATCGCCACGATCATGCAGCTCAGCACGAATAACATGATGATGCCTAAAACCATTCCCAAGACACTCATAGCTTCTTCACATAAGCATACCTTGATTGCTAGTTGCCGTTCATGCGGCGGACGTTTCGGAATGCTGGTGGCTAAACCACATTCCTACAACGGAGGCGCGCATGAACGACGATGTGATTATAACGGCCTATGTCGTCATTGACGACATGATGAAACATTTAGGCCATCAGAGCCACGTGTTGGCGCAAGTTAGTGACGCGGAAGTCCTCACGGTAGCGGTCGCCGCCGCTCAGTTCTTTCACAATAACCACGAAGCCGCGCTCGGCATAGTGACCAGAGCCGGCTACTTATCAGGCCGGTTGAGCGTCTCACGCTGCAACCGACGGCGGCACCAATTGGCCGACTGGCTGCCGCTCATCCTTGAGGCGCTCGGAACATTATTCGCGCGCGGCGAAGCGTTTATCCTCAACTCGATGCCGCTGCCGATCTGCAAAAGAGTGCGCGCCCGGCACTGCCGCAAAGTGCGTGGGCGCGACTATTGCGGCTGCGGCGCCGCGAAGAAGGAGAAGTTCTTCGGCTGGCGGTTGCATCTGGTGTGCACGCCCCAGGGTGTGCCCGTCAGTTTTACAATGCTCCCCGGCGGTTACCACGACCTGACGCCAGTGCATCAATTGACCGCTGCCTTGCCCGCCGGAGCGAAGGTTTTCGGCGACAAAGGCTATCATAGCGCCAACGACGAAGCTTCGATTCTGAAAGATGTCGGCGTGCGCTTGATCCCCATTCGGAAGAAGCACATGACGCCGCACGAGTGGGCGGACGAGTTCGACCTGCGGCGGTATCGGAAGACGATTGAGACGGTCAACAGCCAACTGGAGCGGATGGGCATTGAGCAGTTGTATGCCCGTAGCAACGCTGGCTTTGACATCAAAGTTCATGCTTCGTTATTAGCTCTGGCTTGGCCAGTATTTAGGGATGCAGTGTGATGACCGGGTTCGAATCAGTGGTCAACGCTGCCAAGGTTCAGAAAGGAAGTTCCGTGGTCGTTTTAGGGACCGGCGGGGTTGGCCTGAGTGTCATTCAAGTGGCAATCTACGCTCGTGCGCGTCAGATCATTGCGGTGGATGTTAATCCGGCGCGACTAAAACTCGCATTGGAATTTGGTGCGACCAATACGATTCTTGCGGACCGAAAAGATCAAGGCCTGTTGGATGCGGCAAAGAAGGTCAAAGAATTAACAGAGAGCAGGGGCGCTGATTATGCGGTTGAATTTATGGGGGACGGCAGCGGATACATCGCCCACCCGGACGCCGATTATGAATGGTGGATTATGGAAGACGTGATCGGCTGCGGGACGGATGTTGTTCCCTGCATTGACTCGCGGACACCGCTCTTCATCGCCAGTTGCCTGACAGGTGGATGAAAGGACTACCCGTGATCCGTAGGCGCGTGTCGCTCCGTCCAGAGACTTCCGCCCAACGCACTTCAGACTTGACCCCGAGTGACATCGCGCTCCCGGGATTAGCCGACCACGCGCCGAAAGAGACCGCCGCCTTCTCGTTAGGGTATGAGTCGAGCGGACCCAAGCCGACCCAGCGCAACTTTTCCAACACGGGAGTGACCGTCATCTCCATACCTACTTCCGGCAGCCATTTCATGTGCACCCGGGGAGTAATAGAGTACTCGACCTGCAGCGCCCCCGCGCGGGTCACACGATAAAAATAGCTCGCGCGGAAACTGTTTTCTCCGTCAATTTGATGTTCGGCCTCGGCCGTGATGTCGACCGTTTCCTTGCCTTCGGTCACCGCCCAGCGAATCACCTTCGTCGTAAAACGGCTGAGATCGGGCACCGGCGGACGGTCGAAACTATCGTCGCCGCGGAAAAGGCGCTTTTCGCTCAACGAAAATCGACGCCAGATCGTCGGGCGTAAGTTCGAGAAGAGCGGAGCGCCGCCCACCGAAGCCTTGACTACTTGCGCCGTTTCCTGGCCAAACTCAAAGCTCGCCGGGCCGGATTGCACCACTACCGTGGAGCCCTTTCTCGTCACCTGAAGTTTGTTCGATCTTGTCGCGCGGGCTGGCGTAGACTCACCGGGTTTTTCCACCGTGGTCAGCCGCACGCTACGTCGAGCCATCTCCGAGCCGTCAGCGCGATTAAAAACGAGTTGAATGTAATAAGACTTGCCGGGTTCGATTTTCGTAATGGCGGTGGTCGGGATATCCAATGTTGCAATCGCGCCGGGCACGGCATTGAGCTTTTCGGTGGCGCGCGCGAGTTCTTTCTCGTCGGTCATCAACCGCCATATAATCGTGATGGTATTAAGGTCAACGAAGTCTTGATCGTTGCGCACCGGGATCTGCACGCTCTGCCTGCTGACCGGCAGGACAATGTCTTTAGCTAATACTGCCAGCGGCGCATAGACGGCTTTGGTCTCCCAGTAGTCGCGCTGCGGTGAGCGGTCTGGGTTGACGATGCCGTCCGTGCCGAAGACGCCGTGTGCGTCGTAAATCTCACCGGGTGCGGCGTCGCTGTGCCGCACCAACTCGGTGCCCCGCGCCTTGTATTTGCCGAGATCAACCAAGGGGTCCAAAGGCACGCGGCCTTTCAGCTTGCGCTTTATCCCCTGATCAGCCCAGAGCCAGATCATCCCGCCCGCTCCGGCGGGATGGCGCGTGAGCGCCCGCCAGCGATCTTCGAGCCCGCCGAAATCTTGATCGCCGAGCGCGTGCGAGTATTCCGTCGTGATGACCGGACGCTTGGAGCCTCTCGCCATTCGGTCTAAAACTTCGGCGGACTCGTAATGCGGCGCGAGAATATCTATCTCAGAGGGCAGACTTTCGTCGGCGTTCCACGGCATCAAGACTGGCCGAGAAGGATCAGTTCCTTTGATGTATTTCACCGCCGCGAGGTGAAGATCCGTCAGAGGGTCTTCATTGCCAATCGACCAGATGATCACACTCGGGCGATTGTAATCGCGCATGATCGTTTCGTGCGCTCGTTGTAAGACCGAACCGGCGAATGATGAACCGAGCAATAGGTCGCCGCCGAACCCCATCGGCACCTCGTCAATGACGTACAGTCCGAGCTCATCACAGAGACGCAGGAAGCCTTCGGCCGGGGGATAGTGCGAAGTGCGCACGGCATTGATATTCGCCTCTTTCATCAGTCGAATATCTTGAAGCCAGTGCTCGCGCCGCGTCGCGCGCCCCACTTCGGGCTGCTCGTCGTGGCGGCATACGCCGCGCAACTTCACGGGACGACCGTTAACGCGCAGCACGCCGCCCATAGTCGAGACTTCGCGAAAGCCGATGCGGTCAGTGCGTGTGTGGATGACCTGTCCCCCCGAGATGAGGTCAACTTGGAGGCCGTAGAGCACGGGCGTATCTGCGGTCCACGGTGCGGGTCGCGCAACCGGCAGATCGATCTTTACTTCCCGCCCGCATACTACGAAGCCGCAAGTTTGGGACGAAGCCTCTGCGGTCGCGCTCTGCACTTTCTGCCCGTTCCGATCGGTCAGCGTCGCGCGCACTTGGAAGGCCCTTGACGCGGGCGTTTGATTACCGACGAAGATACGCAAGTGGAGCGTTGCGTCGCGGAAGTCATCGTCGAAATCCGTCATCGTCTGCACACGATCAAGATAGAGTTCGCGCTGGGTGAACTCCAGCCAAACGTCGCGGTATATCCCACCGAGAGCCCAATCGTCATTCAGGTCGAGCATGGCATCTTTAGTATTTTGTCGTACGCGCACGGCCAGCAGGTTTTCTGCGCCCGGCTTAAGCGCCCCTGCCGTCTCGAAGGCGAAGGCCGTAAAGCCGCCATCGTGCCGGCCCAGGCGAGAGCCGTTGAGCCAGACTTCGGCCGATTGCCAGACGCCTTCGAAGTGCAGGATGACCCTTTTGTCTCGCGCGCCTGCCGGGACGTGAAATCGGTGCAGGTAGAATCCCTCGGCCTCCGGCGGCTGGGGCAATACGTACTTCTTGCCGCCCTCCGGATACGCTTGCGTATAGATTGGCTCTTCAAACCCGTGCATCGCCCAGTTAGACGGCACGGGGAGCGGGTCAAAAGCGTGCGAGTCGAACCCCGGTTCGTGAAACCGGGCGAGCGCTTCAGCCTCTTTCAGATCCGGTGCCAGCTTGAACTGCCAGACGCCGCTCAGAGAGACCGTCTCTGATTGCGCAGCCTGTCCGCTCGTGTGCACGGCACAGTAGAGGGTAAAGCCGCAACAGAGCAACAAGGCGTGCACCAATTTCCACTGTTTGATTTTCACTCGTCCTCACCCCAAGCCCCATACAGCGTAGCATCGATCAAGGACCTGCTCGATGTAAGTTAAATCGTCTCCGGGAATCTGGAAAACAGGTGCGAGCGAAGTCGTTCGTGAGCAGTCCGTGTCGGATATTTGAGAAAGCCGGTCAGATCGTCCCAAGGACATAACGCTTTGGACCATCAAGCGATTCGTGGAAGAGTTGGCAGAGGTCTGCAGGGCGCTGGGACTCAAGCGGGTTCATCTGGTCGCGCACTCCTGGGGCACCACCCTGGCTACAGAATATATGCTTACCAAGCCTGAGGGGATCGAATCCGTAATGTTAGCTAGTCCATGCTTGAGCAGCCTACGATGGATGGCCGATGCGAAGCGTTTACGAAGCGCTTTGCCTGAAGCCGTAAGGGCTATCTTAGATAAGAATGAGCGGGACGGGACTACCGATTTACCCGAATACCAGGAAGCAACCAAAGAATATTATCGGCGCCATTTTATTCGGCTTAATCCATGGCCCCCGGAACTTGAGAATACTGAGGCCGGGATTGGCCTGGACGTTTACCACACCATGTGGGGGACGAGCGAATTTCAGGCAACGGGCAATTTGAAGGACTATGACAAGACAGGACGACTGCACGAGATTACCGTGCCCACGTTATTCACGGCCGGGCGGTACGACGAGGCCACTCCAGAGACAGTGGCTTGGTATCAAAGCCTGGTGCCTGGGTCACATTGTACTCTTCGAGAACAGCGCTCATATGGCAATGTTGGAAGAACCCGATCGCTACGTTCAAGTAATTCGAGATTCCTTGAGACGAACCGAGAGGCATCGTAGGTAGTCACTGGCAAAAAGGCACGAGCCAAATTCGGCAACGACGTAGATTTGACGAAAGAACGAAATCTCAGTCGCGGTCTCCCTTATACACGACACCATTCTTCATGACGAAGATAGGTTTTTCCAAGTTGCGGATGTCTTTTGAGGGATCACCCGGAACGGCGACGATATCGGCCCATTTACCGACAGTTAGTGAGCCCAGATGTTTGTCCCAACCCAATAGCTTGGCAGCATTCAGGGTGCCAGCGGTGATCGCATCCAGCGGAGGCATTCCTCCCCACTCGACGAGCAGCGTGAACTCGTGCCCATTCGTGCCGTGAGGAATAACCCCGGCATCCGTCCCGAGAGCGATGGGAACTTTGTTGGCGACGGCGAGCCTCGTCGCAGTACGCATGGCTGCCGCCGCCGCGAGCGCTTTTTCGCGTATCAAACCTTTGAGAACGCCGCTCTTTGCTAATCGCTCAACCGCCTCGCCGGCCATCAGGGTGGATACAAGAAATGTTCCGCGCTCGGCCATCAGTTTAGCGCCTTCCTCGTCAAGAAAAGAACCGTGTTCGATTGATGCGACGCCGGCGCGCGTGGCGATCTTGATCCCTTCGGTCCCATGGGCATGAGCCGCGACCTTTCTTCCCAGCTTCGACGCTTCGTCAACCAAGGCCTTCAATTCTTCGAAAGTGTACTCGGTCGCCCCAACCGCATCCCCCTCCGACAGTACGCCGCCAGTGGCGCAGGTTTTGATCACGTCAGCCCCATACTTGATCTGATAGCGGACGGCGGCACGGACCTGCTCTGGGCCATCGGCAATACCTTCTTTGATCGAGCCGTCCAACAGACCGGGTTTGTAAGCGTTCTCATCACAGTGTCCGCCTGTGATCCCGATGGCGTGTCCAGCGTTCTGCATCCGAGGGCCGATGATCCATCCCTCGTTGACTGCTTTGCGCAAAGCCATATCGTCAAAATTGTAGGCGCCCACATTGCGGATGCTGGTAAAGCCCGCCATTAACATCCGGGAGGCATTCCCAACGCCAAGGATCGCTCCGAAAGACTCGTAGTCTTTCACACTTGAAGTCCCTCGATCAGGATCTCCCAAAACGCGGCCAACAATGTGAGTGTGCGCATCGATGAATCCGGGCAAAAGGGTGGCGTCGCCGAAGTCGATTATCTTCGCGCCCGTAGGAATGGTGATGCTGTCAGACCCTCCTACCGCAGTGATCTTGTCATCGATTACCACCACAACGCCATTCCTGACCGGAGCCTTACCAGTGCCATCAATGAGCCGAGTGGCTCGCAAGACAAAGGTCCCTTTGCTGTTTTGAGGCCCAGTCTTGAGTTGATTCTCACTTTCCTGTGAATGGATTGATGCAGAGCTGACGACCATCACAAGTATCAAGGCAGCAGCGAGTTTTAGGCAAGACATGTTGTTAAGTCGTTGAGATTCCCGTACGTTACTGTCAAGCGTTACTAGAGCCTGTATGAACTTTCGTGGGCGAAAAGTAGCGAATTTGCTCGTAAGATGCTGCCTCTGCTATTCAATGGTGGAATAGACCGCCGCACAGCGACACAGCAATTGTAGCCACCCATGCAAACAGCTCGCTATGTTGCGGTCTCAAGGTTCAAAGTTCATAACAGGCTCTAGTAACGTGGTAAGGCGGTAATATGTCAACCTCTGACCCCTCACACTTCACCACAGTATCTAATTCTTGATACACTTTTATCCTTCGATCATCTGAGGTGTTCACGATGTTAGCCGGGGTTGCTTACTTTAGATCAAATAGTCTGCCAGGGACATCTTAAAAATCCTTAGTGATGTGCTTATTTTTTCCTGTTTTTTGCAATGGAAGTAATAGCGATGAGCAAACCGGATAGAACCATGTACCATTTCAATCCTTTTCGCTTGGATGCCGGCCGGCGGCTGTTGATGAGGGGCAATGAGGTTGTCTCGATCCCGCCAAAGGCAATCGAAATGCTTCTGCTGCTCGTCCGTCACCCGGGGGAAGTGCTCGACAAGGAGTCATTGATGAAAGGGCTGTGGCCTGACACGATAGTCGAGGAAACTAACCTGACTGTGATCATCTCGGCGTTGAGAAAAGCTCTGGAGGAGACTCGGACCGAACACCGTTACATCGTGACCATACCGGGTCACGGCTACTGTTTCGTGGCCGAGGTTAGCGAAGCTGGAGAAGGAGCTGGGGCCCGACCGCTCAACGGACAATCAGAGCAACTCAGCGTCAAGTCAATTGCGGTGCTGCCCTTCAAACCGCTGGGGGGGGAAGAAAAAGATGGCTACCTGGGCCTGGGGATGGCAGACGCGCTGATTACTAAGCTCGGCAACTTCAGGCAGATTATCGTTCGGCCAACAAACGCTGTGGTCAGATACGCAGGGCTAGGCCATGACCTGTCTACCGTCGGGCGAGAACTGGACGTTGAGGCCCTGATCGACGGACGCATTCAAAGAACCGATGACCGAGTGCGCGTTACGGTACAGTTGATCTGGGTCGAAAACGGGGCGCCGTTCTGGTCGGAGAAATTTGACGAGAGGTTCACGAACATCTTTGACTTGCAGGATACCATCTCCGAGGCAGTCGCACGCGCGCTGATGCTAAAAATGACCGGGGAGGAGAAGAAGCAGGTCGCCAAACGTTACACGGACAATCTCGAAGCCTGGCAACTTTATCTGAAAGGCCGGCATTTCTGGAACCAAAGAACGGCTCAAGGGTACCGGAGAGCCATAGAGTGCTTTGAACAGGCGACCGGAATAGACCCTGGATATGCGCTGGCCTATGCCGGGTTGGCAGATTCCTATCAGCTGCTTGGCGGAGCCGATGGAACGGTGGCGCCAAAGGAGGTTTTCCCGAAGGCCAAAGCCGCAGCGGTCAGGGCCTTAGAAATCGACTGCACGCTGGCTGAAGCTCACACTTCTCTGGCGCGAGTCAGTATTACTTATGACCGGGACTGGCCGGCTGCGGAGCGGGGATTTAAGCAAGCCATCGAGCTTAACCCTAACTATACGCTCGCTCACATGTGGTACGCGAATTATCTGGCGGCGACCGGGCGTTTCGACGACGCCAACACCGAAATCAGTCTGGCCATCAAGCTGGAGCCGCTTTCGGTCATGTTCGGCGTCGATGCGGGCATGATCTTCTACTTCGCTCGCCAATACGACCGGGCGATAGAGCAAATCAAGACCGCGCTCGAACTTGACCAGAACTTCTGGCCCGGGCATTGGTACCTTGGTTGGGTCTATGAAGCAAAGGGAATGTACCCGGAGACATTGTCGGAGTTCGAAAGAGCCGCTTTGCTCTCCGGTAACTACGCAGATTTGGCAGCCGAGATTGGGCACGTTTACGCTTTGGCCGGGAGAAAAGGTGAAGCGTGGAAGGTGATCGAGAATCTGATGATAAGATCAAAACAGTCTTATGTTTCTCCCTTCGCCCTGGCCTTAATTTATATGGGGTTGGGTGATCGAGATCGGGCCTTCTCCTGGCTGCAAAAAGGATCTGAGGATCATTGCTGGCAGATGAGCTTCCTCAAAATTGACCCGAGGTTTGACAGCTTGAGGACAGACCCAAGATTTGCAGGGTTGCTCCAGCGCATTAATCATACCCTTTGATCCAATTACCCGCTGCTCCTGCTCAAGCCTCCGTTGATCATCTACTTCATCCTTCCAACAACCCATCCCAAATCAGCACTAGGAAAAAACAGGAAAACTTAGTGACCGCCTTAAGGACTTTGCGAGCGCTTTCAGCGGATTATTAGCACACACCCTGCCGCAAGGGAGATGTGGGGATGATGGGCCCTGTTTGCGTCGGTTTGCGGGTCTATCATGCTGAGTCTGTGGATCAGCATTTTATGTTCTCTACAGTCCCCAAGTTTAGCTTTCTCGCTGAACGCTCCCCTTTGCCGACCGACGCAGCTCTGGCAGATCGTAACGCTCGGTCCCAAAATCAGCTTTTCACTTAAGGTTAAGGACACTTGCGCATACTCACTGGTTCAGATGTTCAGTGCGCGCTCTCAATGCGGGACGCGATCACAATCGTTAAGCGCGCCTTCGCTGAGCTCTCAACTGGCAAAGCTCATGTACCGTTGCGGTCGGCCATCCCTCAGGAGAAAAACTATGGCACGACTTTACTCATGCCCGGCTATCTCTTTGAATCCGACGCGCTCGCGGTCAAGATTGTTTCAGTCCATGATCGCAATCGGGAGCGAAACCTCCCACTCATCCACGCGCTGGTCGTCCTCATTGATTCTGTGACCGGGCAACCACTATCGGTCATGGAGGGCAGTTATCTGACGGCGTTGCGCACCGCCGCAGCCAGTGGAGTGGCCACCGAACTATTAGCCCGGGCTGATGCGCAAGTCGCCGCGATCTTTGGCGCTGGAGCGCAGGGGCGCGCACAATTGCTGGCCCTGTGTGCCGTGTTACCGATTAAGCGGGCATGGATTTATGACCGAAAGCCTTTGCAAGTTAAATCATTTATCTCTCAAATGCAGGATCGCCTCGAACAGTCTGTCGAACTTCTCGCCGCCGAATCGCCAGCACAAGCGGTGCGTGAGGCTGAGGTCATCTGCACGGCGACGACTTCGCTAACACCCGTATTTGATGGAGCAGATTTACAACCAGGGACGCATATCAACGGAATCGGCTCTTACATGCCACACATGCAAGAGGTAGATGTCGCAACGCTCCGGCGAGCCTCAAAAATTGTCGTTGATTCGCGCGCTAGCGCGCTCGCCGAGGCTGGGGATTTATTGGTCGCGCTCGAACAGGATGCGATTCACCCGACTGATATTTACAGCGAGATTGGCGAAATCGCCGCTGGCATGAAAGCCGGGCGAGAAAATGCTAAAGAGATTACCTACTTCAAATCGGTTGGCAATGCCGTGCAGGATGTTGGCGTCGCCATCGAAGTCTATCATCAGGCGCTGAAACGGAATTTGGGAGTCGAGGTGGAATTATGATCCTCTCTATTTCTCATTCGTGATTTGTCATGGGTCATTGAATAAGGGCGGCTCGCAATGCAATGGTAAATGTAAAACGAAAAATGGAAACAGAATCTTTGATTCACTGTCACGCAAGCAGGAGCCTGAAGGGGTCTCTATCCATGCCAGCACGTACTTTAAGTAGCTTGCTTTTGCCGTTCATTCGGTGGTGTGGAAGCCGGCGTTTTCCAGCTTGATGAGAAGGCTGAGCCCGGCTATCGCGCAGGAAATTCGAGCCAGCAATAATGATCGTGCCGGAGTGAAAGACATGCTCGCGGTGGAAGTGACCCCGGCGTTGACCAAAGCTTTCTTGCTACCCAACCGCATGCGCGTCGCGCCGGGGAAGAACTAAAGTTGCTTTATCGAGAGCCTCGGAAGCGGAGAACTGTTCCCATCCCCTGGCACTTATGCTTCGTTGTCCGCGACTCATCGCACCTAATAGAAGGAGATAATCGCTCATGAAGGAGAAAGTCCTATCTCTCGAATTAAGTTTAGCTTGGAGAAGAAATTGCTCCAGCGAGAAGAGACCGTTCAGACTTCTTTCTGCAGTCGCTCATAAAGTCAACTCGAAGCTCTGGCTTTTTAGCGTTGTAGCTCTCTTACTCCTCGTCGGGTGGGCTGCGGAGGCGACGGCTCAGGTCACGACGGCCCGGCTCGAAGGATTAGTCAAGGACCAGACGGACGCCGTCGTCCCGGGCGTCACAGTAGTTGCCACCCAGGATGGGACCAATATCGCCCACGAAGCGATCAGCAACGAAACGGGCCTCTACATCTTCGCCAAGCTGTCTCCGGGAAGCTACACGCTCATGTCCCAGCAGACCGGCTTCAAGCGCTCCCTGACCGAAGGGGTGCGGTTGGAGGTCGGCGACACCCGGACGTTGAACATCACTCTCGAGGCTGGTGAGGTAGTCGAAACGGTCAGGGTCACAGCGGAGGCGACGACCGTCGACACCGTCTCGACCTCAATCGGAGCGGTCGTCAACGAGAACCAGATCTCCAACCTGCCGCTGGTTGGGCGCAACCCGTTGAACCTTTTTTTCCTACAGGCGGGCACCAATCGGAAGACTAACGACCCCTCAGGGGGGTTTGATAGCGGCTATTACGGCGGCCGGGTCGACGGCCTGCGCTCCGAGTCGAACAACGTGGTGGTCGAAGGGGTCTCCGCCACCGACCCGCTGTTTCAACCAGGAGCGTCGGTCTCGTCGGCGGCGGTGCCAATCGAGGCGGTCAGTGAGTATCGCGTCGTGACCTCAAGCGCCAGCGCCGAGTTCGGGCGCGGAGGAGGTGCCCAGGTCCAGCTCCTCTACAAGTCTGGGACGAACGAGTTTCACGGGACTGCCTTCGAGTTTCACCGGAATCGTGCGCTGAACGCCAACACCTTCTTCGGCAACAAGCAAGGGCTTCAGAAACCGACTTTCATCCGGCACCAGTTTGGCGGCTCGGTGGGCGGCCCCATCATCAAAAACAAGGCGTTCTTCCATTTCACCTACGAGGGGATTCGGCAGAAGACCGCCTCGCTCCAAAACGTTCTGGTCTATACTCCGACGCTGAAGACCGGAATTTATCGTTACTATACCCGGGGCCAGAACTCAGGCACCCTGGTCGACGCGAACGGCAATCCGATGGTCCCTGCCGGCGACATCGGCACGATCAACCTTCTGACGGTGGATCCGACGCGGCTCGGGAGAGACCCCTCAGGGAACTTTGATGCCTTGGTCGGAAGCTTCCCGGCGCCAAACAACTTCGACATCGGAGACGGATTTAATACCGGAGGATTCCGCTACCTTTCGACCAACACGTTCACCCAGAAACAGTTTGTCCTGAAGGGAGACTATGTCTTCAACAGCAACCACCGCCTAGGTGTAACCTGGGCCTACCGCAGCTACGAAGACTTGACCGCGCTCCTCCTGAGCGGGTTTCGGCAGTCGGTCGACAGAGAGAACTTTCCCGCCGGCATCGTTTCCCTGAACTCGACCCTCACCCCCAGCTTGCTCAATGAGTTCCGCATTGGGGTGACCAAGAGCTTCTATGTGATCGACAACCCTGACCCGAGCCGCGACGACCCTAGAGGGATCATCGTCTTCGCTGGGCTCGGCGGCCCCGGCCGCGGTCATCCAAACAATATCCGCCTCCCGCAGTCGGCGCCGGCGGTCCCCGTTACGATTGCCGATAATGTCACCTGGGTGAAAGGGAATCACACCTATCGCGGTGGGTTCGACATCCGGGTTCATATCACCAAAGGCGATTTCGGCGGCGATCAGTACCTCCCGGTAATCAGCACGGCCGGGAACGCGGCGAATGTCCCGGCCCGGACAGGACTAAACGCCAACGACCGCCTATTGGCTCAGCAATACACCAACGACATCACCGGCAGCCTGGGGAGCATCGCCCAGACTTACAACGCCAATGCGACGGATGCCTTTACCCCATTTCAGAGCAAAACCCGGCGCTTTCGCGCGCGCGAGTACAGTTTCTTTTTCCAGGACACCTGGAAGTTCCGGCCGAACCTGACGCTGCAGCTCGGGCTACGCTGGGAGATCATGCCGCCACATTTCGAGGCCAACGATCTCTTCGCCTATCCAGTGGGGGGCGCGCGCGGGTTGCTCGGCATTTCCGGCGACGGCGAGAGCCGGATCGAGATTGCGCCCAACGGCGGCGGCGACACCTACCGCACGGACTGGAACAACTTCGCTCCTAACGTCGGTTTTAACTGGGACCCGACCGGAGAGGGCAAGTGGAGCGTGAGCGCCAACTACCGCGTCGCTTACGACCGGAATCCGATCCTCAATACCTTCTTGCTCGACTCTGACCAGGAAGGCGCGAGCACGAGCCGCACGCTCAACGGTACCGCGGGGCAGCGTCTGAGCAGCCTCGGGTCGCTCTTCAACACCTCGACCGGATATTTCGACTCGGGGACGCCCCTCGGCCCTAAAGCTTTCAATCGCCAGGGAATAATCTCGGCCTTTGACCCCGACTACTACACGCCCTACACGCAGAACTGGTCAGTGCGCATCCAGCGCGAGTTGTGGCGCAACACGGTAGTCCAAGTTGCCTACGTCGGAAACAAAGCTACGGGGCTGCCGCGCGCCCTCGACATTAATCAAATCCGGATCCGCAGCAATGGCTTCCTAACCGGCTTTCTGGCAGCGCAGCGCAACCAGGCCATCAACGGCCCCAACAGCGACCCCCGCATCGGAGAACCAACCGGCGTCTTTGGCCGGCTCTACGGTGTCATGACCTCGGCGAATCAAGCCACCCAACGGACAAATCTCACCAATGGCGCCGTCGCCTCCGCCGCCGAGCTTATTGACCGCACCGGCGCCTCGATCAACTACCTGCAGGCTGCTGGTCTGCCGCTGAACTTTTTCCGCGCCAATCCGCAGTTCAACCAGGCGTTTCTCATCGGCAACAACTCCTACTCGACCTGGAACGGCCTCAAGATCGAGGTGAATCGGCGCTTCAGCAGCAACTTGCAGTTCGGCTTCAACTATACCTTCAGCAAGGGACTGACCGATTTCGACGGCGGGGCAGGAAGCGCATCGCAACGCGATGCCTATCGTGACAATGAAAACCCGCACCTGGATAAAAGCCTCAGCCCCATCGTCGCCAAGCACGTCTTCAACGGAAATTTCGTCTTGGAACTCCCCATCGGGAAAGGGCAGCGGTGGCTGAACTCCGCGCACCCGATCCTCAATGGCTTCTTCGGCGGGTGGAAGATGAACGGGATCATCGCCTATAGCTCGGGCCTGCCGCTGACGGTGACGAGTGGGCGCAACAAGCTGACACTCGGCGACCAGAGCACCGCCAACTGCAACCAGTGCGACCCTGGTATATTCAGCGAAGTCATCAAGGGGGACACGATCACTGTGCTCACTAATGACGAGAGGGCACTTTTCACACAGCCCGATCCCGGCAGCCCAGGCAATCTAGCGCAGCGTTACTTCCGCGGCCCGAACTTCCTCGTGCTTGATGGAAGCGTCTTCAAGTCTTTCCCGCTGACACAGTTCATCGGCGAACAAGGGAGACTTGAGTTCCGCTTCGAGTTCTTCAACCTGTTCAATCACGCGAACTTCGGGAACCCGAATGTGAACATCACGAACGCCAACTTTGGCTCGATCACCTCGACGAGCGACCCGCGCATCGCGCAGATGGCGCTCAAGCTCTATTTCTGAGTGCCGTAAGAAGATTAAATTCACGGCGAAAAAATTCTACTCGCCAGGATTTTCTTTCTGAGGCGCTGGAGCTGAGGCGGTTTCACTCCTTGACCTCTGCGCCGACCATCGAGCGATTCTAACGCGTGATTCGCCATGTGCTGGCGGTTGCTTAAGAGAGTCCCACTGTCTTTACCGGCCGCATAGGGGGCGACGAGACGAAGTTTGGCGCGGCACCGCAAGGTAAAGCATGGCTGAGGGCAGCCGGAAAAACCATCGAGCTTTGCATCCTTCATCGCCACGGCGTAGTGAGAGTCTTACCAGTCAAAGGGCGTGGACGTGCTGAGCTTGAACGATTGATCGTCACGCACACTTTGTCCAGCATGACTGGCAAGCTTACGCCTCGCTGGCCGCTCGGAAGGCGCAGGCAGCGACTTAACCTAAAATTCGATTTATGGGTCTGAAACTGACTACGTCTGATCAGGAACAGCTCGCGGGTGCGCGCGGCCCGGCGGCACGCATGGCGATGTCCATCACCGTCCGCATGGCGGAAGTATGCGGCGCGGAAACGCTGATGGACATTACCGCCGCGCACATTGATAGTAGCCTTTATCAGGGCGACGCCACGCTCGAATATGCAGAGCGGCTGACCAGCCTCGGTGCCAAGGTAATTGTTCCCACAACACTCAATGTCAGTGGGGTTGATGAACACGGCTGGCGTGACTGGGCTGTGCCGCCTGAGTGGGCAGTCAAAGCACGCCGTCAGATGATTGCTTATCAGAGCATGGGCTGCCTCCCAATCTGGACGTGCGCTCCTTACCAGACTGACCAGAGGCCGAAGTTCGGCCAGCAGATCGCTTGGGGAGAGTCGAACGCGATAGTCTTTGCCAACTCCGTCATCGGCGCGCGCACGGAGCGTTATCCTGACCTCTTCGACATCTGCGCGGCGATCACTGGTCGCGTGCCTGCCACGGGACTGCATCTGACGGAAAATCGCGCCGGACAGTTGTTCATGCGCTTGAAAGATGTGCCTCGACACGTGCAGGAAGATGATTCATTTTATCCGGTGCTTGGCTATCTGATTGGAAAGGTTGCGCAGGATCGCATTCCCGTTGTCGAAGGGATTGAAGTTACTCCCTCTGAAGATCAGCTGAAGGCGCTGTGTGCCGCGACAACTTCATCCGGCGCCGTCGCGCTTTGTCACCTGATCGGTATCACACCTGAAGCGCCAACGCTCGAAGCGGCATTTCAGGGCAGAGCGCCACAGCAGACAATCGAAGTCACGATGAGTGAGTTGCGCGCCGCGCGTCGCGAACTGACGACCGCTGACGGGCAGAAGTTGGACATGGTCGTCCTCGGCAGCCCGCATTTTTCACTTGCCGAATTTCAAAAGCTCGCCCCGCTACTTGCCGGGAAGCAGCGCCATCCCGATGTGCAGTTTCTAGTGACTTCGAGCCGGCTGATGACGACGCTGGCAGAACAGTCAGGCTGTCTGGAACCACTCAGGCAATTCGGCGGGAAGATCACGGTCGACACCTGCATCCTGACGACGCCGATGCTGTACCCTGAGATCAAAGTGCTGATGACCAACTCGGCCAAGTACGCCTACTACGCGCCGGGTATGCTCAACACGCAAGTGGTCTTCGGCAAGCTCGAAGATTGCGTGCGGTCGGCATCAGAGGGACGCGTAGTGAGGGACGAATCGCTATGGGAAAGCTAGTTCGCGGCAAGCCGGTAGTCGCCGGTGAAGCGCAAGGCGAGGCGCTAGTAAGCGATGAACCATTGAGTTTCTGGGGAGGCTATGACCAGCACACCGGCGAGATCATTGACCGGCGTCACCCGCTGTCAGGGCAGAACGCCGCCGGTCGTGTGCTAGTGCTTCCCTCGGCACGTGGATCCAGCACGACGACTGCCGTGCTGCTTGAATCCATTCGCCTGGGCAATGCTCCGGGAGCGATTGTGACCAATGGCGTGGATCATTTTTTTGCTCTGGCCTCAATCGTGGCCGACGAGATGTATGAGAAGCCGATTCCCATCGTGGCCTTGGGAGCTAATGATTTCGCTACTCTGCGGAGCGGGCAATGGATCGAGATCAACCTGGATGGGACACTGACAGTCGAGGATTGAAAATGCGAGTCATAAGTAATCAGGCAAAAACATTAAGGTGGCTTCCGCTCGTCAAGGAGAAGGTCCTGAGAGCGAATAAGGAAAGGGTCGCATTTGGAGCAATGTCACTTCTGCTGGTGTTGTTTGTCACGCTCACACAGGCCGTTGCGGATCAGAAGCCTCGTCTCCTGGACAAGGAGACGTTCATGGAGATGGAGAGCCTCAGCAATCCAGAGATCGCCCCCGATGGCAAGCGAATCATGTTCGCGCGTGGATGGGTCGATAATGTCAAGGATGAGTCGCGCAGCAATCTCTGGATGGTGGAGGTCGACGGCACCAGAGTCCGCGAGTTCACTCGTGGAGCGGGGCGTGATCGTGCCCCGGTTTGGGCTCCCGACTCTCAGCGGGTCGCGTTTATCTCAGATCGCAGTGGCACCAACCAGCTTCACGTGATGTGGGTGGACACGGGGGAAGTCGCCCAACTAACGCATTTGGTCGGGCGCGTGCCAAGCGAGCCCAGATGGTCTTCGGACGGCAAGCAGATCGCC
>JACDEG010000073.1 GCA_013816505.1 Pyrinomonadaceae bacterium
GAGCAGGATCTCGTCTCGCCGGGTGGGGCGGGCGAGGGTGACGGAAAGCCGACGCTGTGGACCGATGACGACGCCAGCAAGCTCGTGACGCGCGCGCCCATCGTGACCGTCATGGGCCACGTCGACCACGGCAAGACCAGCCTGCTCGACGCGGTGCGTGAAACCAAGGTCGCCTCCGGAGAGAGCGGCGGCATCACGCAGCACATCGGCGCAAGCGAGATCGTCCACAACGACAAGCGGATCGTCTTCCTCGACACGCCCGGCCACGAAGCGTTCACGATGATGCGCGCGCGCGGCGCGAAGGCGACCGATGTGGTCGTGTTGGTCGTCGCGGCGGATGATGGTGTGATGCCGCAAACCATTGAGGCCATCGAACACGCACGCGCGGCGCACGTGCCGATTGTAGTCGCGATCAACAAGACCGACAGGCCAGATGCCAATCCCGACCGTGTCCGGCAGGGACTCGCCAACCAGGGTCTGCAACCCGTCGAGTGGGGCGGCGACACAGAGATGGTGCTGGTTTCTGCGAAGAAGCGCGAGAACATCGAGGCGCTGCTTGAAACCGTTCTACTGACCGCCGACATTCTGAACCTGCGCGCCAGTCCGACGCGTCTCGCGTCGGGTGTGGTGCTCGAAGCAAAGCTCGACCGCGGGCGCGGTGCGGTGGCGACGGCACTCGTGCAGCAGGGCACGCTGCGCGTCGGCGACCCGTTCATCGTCGGTCAGATTTTCGGCAAGGTGCGCGCGATGTTCAATGATCGTGGCGAGCAGGTGACCGAGGCTGGTCCGGCAATGCCCGTCGAAGTGCTCGGATTGCAAGGCGTGCCGCAGGCCGGCGAGACGTTTCAGGTCGTCTCCGACGTGACGCGCGCGCAGACCATTTCGCAGCACCGCCAGATGGTGTCGCGCCAGAACACGCTGCTGCAAACGACCAAGCGCGGCATCGAAGCGCTCGGCGAGCAAGAGGTCAAGGAGTTGCTCGTGCTCATCAAGGCCGACGTGCAGGGATCGGTCGAAGTGCTGAAAAGCACGTTACAGAAACTCTCGACCGAACGGGTGAAGGTCAAAGTGATTCGTTCCGGCGTCGGCGCGATCACCGAGTCCGATGTGCTGCTCGCTTCGGCGACGCAGGCCGGATCGTCGTCGAGCGCCGTCGTCATCATCGGCTTTAACGTGCGTCCCGAAGTCCGCGCCGCCGAACTGGCGAAGCAGGAGGCCGTCGACATTCGACTCCACTCGATTATCTATAAGGTCGAGGAGGAGATTCGCGCCGCGATGATCGGCATGCTCGAAGCCATTGAGAAAGAGCGCATCCTCGGCAAAGCCGACGTGCGCGAAGTCTTCCGTGTCCCACGCATCGGCGCGGTCGCCGGCTCTATGGTGGTTGACGGCACGATCCGCCGCAACGCGCGCGCGCGTTTGATTCGCGACGGCGTCGTCGCGTGGGAGGGCGGCATCGCGAGCCTGCGTCGCTTCAAGGATGATGTGTCGGAGGTACGCCAGGGCTTCGACTGCGGCATTGGCTTAGAGAACTTCAACGACGTCAAGGTGGGCGATCAGATCGAGGCTTACGTCATCGAAAAGGTCGCCGCGACCGAACTGTAGAAAGGATGAGGGATGAGGGATGAATCCGGATGATTGAGTTGCTAATTGCTGATTCATCCCTCATCCCTCATCCTTTCTTGAGATGCGAAGGCCGGAGAAACTCGCCGAGGCGGTGCGTGAGGAGATCACGCAGATCGTCGGCTACGAACTTGAAGATCCGCGCGTGGCGTCGGTGACGATCACAGATGTGCGCGTGACCGACAACCTGCGCGACGCGCGTGTGTATGTCACCGCGACCGGAACGGAAACGGAAAAGGAAGCGGCGCTCGTAGCACTACGTCACGCCGCTCCGTACGTGCGACGGCAACTCGGCGCCGTGCTTAACATTCGTTACACGCCGGAGGTGCATTTCATCCGCGACACGGTCGAGGAGCAAGCCACCCGGATTGAAGAATTGCTTTCAGAGATGAAAAAGACGGATGCGACTCCCGCAGCCGATGAGGCTCTAGCGGTCGGGGAGAGAGGAGATAGTGAGGGATGAGGGATGAGTGATGAGGAATGAATGAAAGATCATCTGATGTTTTCACTCATTCGTCATTTTTTTATCTTTCGCCTTTTCAAAACAAATGCTTAGCCAAGTAGTCGAGTTGATCGAATCGAAGCGCCGCTTCGCGATTACCTCGCACATTCGCCCCGACGGGGATGCCTTAGGTTCTTCCATCGGACTCTATTGGCTCCTGCGCGCGCTCGGTAAAGAACCGGAAGTTATCATGCGCGACCCCGTCCCACACTCATACCAAAAGCTGCCCGGCGTCGACGACGTGCGCGTCACTCCCGCCGTCGACCGCTTCTACGACGCCGTCTTTGTCATCGAATGCTCTGACATCACCCGCCCCGGCTTGGTCGACCTCGACAAACAACTTGTCGTCAACATCGACCACCACTCGACGACCGCGCTGTTCGGCAACATCAACTGGATCGACTCGACCGCCTCCGCCGTCGGCGAGATGATCTACAATTTGTGCAAAGCCATCGGCGTGCGCCCGACCAGAGAGATTGCGGAGTGCGTCTACACCGCGCTGATTACCGACACGGGATCGTTCCATTACTCGAACACAAGTGAGCGGACTTTCAAGGTCGCCTCTGAGTTGGTGCGCGCCGGAGTCAAACCGGCGAAGATTTCACAGTCGGTGTTTGGCAGCTACCCGTGGGGCAAGATCGAGTTGATGAGCATGGTACTCGCCACCGCGCGCCGCGACGCCACCGGGCGCGTCGCGTGCCTGCGGCAGACGCTCGACATGCTGGCCCACACCGGTGCGTCAGACGAAGACGCCGACGGTTTCGTTAACTACCCGCTGAGTTGCAGGCAGGTGGAGGCAGTCGCGTTCCTGAAGGAGAGCGCGCCCGGCGTCTACCGTACCAGCCTGCGCTCAAAGGGGGATGTGAACGTGGCACGCATCGCTGAAAAGTTCGGCGGCGGCGGGCACCGCAACGCCGCCGGATGCACGCTCCGCGGAACTTGGGACGAGGCCGAGCGCGCCATCGTGATGCTGCTCCAGGAGGCCGTCGAGCGACACGTGAACGGCGAGTCTCTGCCATTCGATGGGAATGACAGCAGCAGCAGTAACGGCAGGGCGCGGCATCCGGAAGTGTTAGCCTGAAGGGCGGGCGTCGAATTGCCTGGCCCTTTCAAGTCCGGTCGGCGGGCGGGGAGACTCTTAAGGCGGGCCGCACGCGCGATTTTCGCCGTCTATCGTCCGTCTTTCATTCTGTGCTAATCTCGACGCCCATCTTAATCCAAAACCCATCAAGGGAAGCGCGGTTTCGGCAGGTCGTGAGCTATGTCGTGGTTCCGTAAAAAAAACCCGCGGATCGAAGTCGTGCCGACGGACGAGCGGCGCGTGAAGACCGAAGGTCAGTTCTGCAAATGCCCGGAGTGCGATGCCGCAATCTTCAAGCGTGATTTGGAAGAGTCCCTCCAGGTCTGTCCCCATTGCAGCCACCACTTTCGTCTCGACGCCCGCTCGCGCCTGGCGATGCTCTACGATGAGGCCGAGTACGAGGAACTTGACGACGAAGTCGTGTCGTCCGACCCACTTCATTTCGTCGACACCAAGCCGTACACCGTGCGGCTCGAACAGGCACGGCTCAGTTCCGGATTACCCGAAGCGGTGATTAACGGGCGCGGGCGGATCGGCGGTCATCTCGCCCACGTCGCCGCGATGGATTTCAGCTTCATGGGCGGCTCGATGGGTTGCGCCGTCGGCGAGAAGATCACGCGATTGATTGAGCGCGCCACGGCCGAGCGCGGCGCGGTCATCACGATCAGTTCATCCGGCGGGGCGCGGATGCAGGAGGGCACGCTTTCGCTGATGCAGATGGCGAAAATATCCGCCGCCCTCGCGGTGCTCGACGAAGCGCATCTGCCTTTCATTTCGGTACTGACCGACCCGACGACCGGCGGCGTCACCGCAAGTTTCGCGATGCTCGGTGACATCATCATCGCCGAGCCGAAGGCTCTGATCGGCTTCGCCGGGCCACGCGTCATCGAGCAGACCATCCGTCAGAAACTGCCGAAGGATTTTCAGCGCGCCGAGTTTTTGCTTGAGCACGGGATGGTCGATGCCGTGGTTGACCGGCGCGAGATGCGCGCATTCCTCATTAAAGCTTTGAACTTCATGGTCAACCCCGCGGCGCAGGTCGAAGCGCAGACCGAAGCGCAGTCGTCCGAGCCGCAAGGGTCACTGACCAGCGACCCAGACCGTAACGGTCATCGACAGTCTCCGGCGACGGACCTGAAAATCAAAGCCCAGAGCAAAGCTCAAAACCAATCAACTTAACGCGCGCACGGCCTCGCTCCAGGCTTCCTCAAATGAGGCCACCGCGAGCGATTACCGCTCGCGGCGACATGGCGGGCGGCATCCGAAACATCTGGCGATGATGGATTTCGACGCGGCGATTCAATACCTCCACGGTCTCGGCCACGAGATGCTCACCGCCAAACTGGGTCTCGCCAACACCGAGCGGCTTCTCAGCGCGCTCGGCGACCCGCAGGACGCATTCGACCGTGTGCAGGTCGCCGGGACGAACGGCAAAGGCTCGACCGTCGCGATGCTCGACGCGATTTGCCGCGCCGCCGGAATCAGCACCGGTTTGTACACATCGCCGCACCTCATCTCTTTCACCGAACGAATTCGCATCAACGGTAAGGATGCCTCGCCAGAGCTTTTCGCACGCTCGGTCGACGCCGTGCGCGACGCGGCGCTTCTTCAACAACGCACACATGGCGCGCTGCCAACCTTCTTCGAGCAGATGACCGCCGCCGCGCTGTTCGCCTTTCGCTTCGCACATGTGCAACTCGGCATCCTCGAAACCGGACTCGGCGGGCGGCTCGACTCGACCACCGCGGCGCTGGCGAACACCGTCGCGCTGACACCCATCGACCTCGACCATCAGGAATACCTCGGCTCGACGCTCGCTGGCGTCGCCGCCGAGAAAGCCGCCATCATTCGTCCCGGCGTGACGGCCATCATTGCGCCGCAATCGCCCACCGCCGAAGAAGTGATTATGGCGCGCTGTCTCGAGTGCGGGGTGATGCCGCGCTTCGCGACCGGCGACGTGGCGGTGACCGGGGCGTGCCGCGATGGTCGGTTGCGCATTAATCTGACAACCGCGCACGGCATCTATAAAGGCGTCTGCTTGTCGCTGCGCGGTCGACACCAGATCATCAACGCGTCGGTCGCCGTCGAGTTAGCGGAGGCGCTTGGTGAACGCGGCTTTTCGATTTCGCACGCGGCGATCATCGAAGGCTTAGAGACCGCGACGCACGACGGGCGCCTTGATCTGCGACCGGGCAGCCCGCCCGTTCTGTTCGATGGTGCGCACAATGCCGCCGGCGCGCGCGCCCTGCGTGCCTACCTCGATGAGTTCATCGACGCCCCCGTCACGCTCGTCTTCGGCGCGATGCGTGATAAAGACCTGTGTGAGATTGGCGTAAGTATCTTCCCGGTGGCGCGGCAATTAATCCTGACCCGGCCCGACAACCCGCGCGCAGCAACTCCTGAAGTTTTGAGGCAGGCCGTGCCCCCGTCTTTCGATTCGGATAGAATCGCGTTCGCGCCGACGGTGGCCGAAGCTCTGACCATCGCGCGTCGGCGAACGCTGCCCGGCGGCATCATCTGCGTCACCGGCTCACTTTACCTTGTCGGCGAGGCGCTCGAATTAATCATGAGGACTGAGGACTAAGTGATGCGTTATACCGCCTTGAGATAACCTTCAACTAACCTTTGATATGCGCTTCAAACCCATACTATTTGTAATTTTATGGCTGGCAGGCTTGGCGGGCGTTCTCTCGTTTTTGCTGGTTGACCTGAATGCTCTGATGGCAATCCTACCTATCCCGGCGGGAACAGAGATTCCGGCTATTACCCCGGCGTTAAAACTTTTAGGCTTGATTCAACCGACGGTTATTTTGTCCCTCGCGGTTCTCGTCGGTGTCACGCTTGCTTCTAAAGTCGGCTTATCGTCGCCTGTGGCTGAAGCAGCGGCTGGCGGCGGACAGTTAAGTTCAGCTTTCAAACCCCAAATCATTCCAGGCATAGTCGGCGGTTTGGCGGGAGGCGTTGCCATCGTTTCAACCGCATCGCTGTCAAGACCGTTCTTGCCGTCTGAAGTCATTACGCGTATCGCAGAACTGGGCAAACTCCTTCCGCTTCCGACTCGTCTGCTGTACGGCGGCATCACCGAAGAATTAATGCTCCGTTGGGGGTTGATGACGTTGCTCGTGTGGGCGGCGTGGCGACTGTTTCAAAGAGCACAGAACAAACCGAAGACCGGATGTTTTGTCGTTGCCATCCTGATTTCGTCGGTGGTTTTCGGCATCGGTCATCTGCCAGTCGCCTTCCTGTTACTGCCCGAAGCTACTTTTGCTTTGACGTTATACGTTATCGTTGCCAATTCGATATTCGGCTTAATTGCGGGCTATCTTTATTGGAAGAAGGGACTTGAGTCAGCGATGCTTGCCCATATGTTGGCGCACGTCGTAATGCTCACGGCAAGTTATTTCGGAGCGTATTTCTAGTTTCGCCGTCTGTCACTTTTGACACGCACGGCGGCACAACCAACGATTGCACCGTGACTTTTGATTCGCTCTCAAATCGCGGCGTTGAATTTCTCACGCTGTCGTGTGTGACCGACGAGTGGAAAAATAATGAATAAGTCCCACGAAGAATTGCCGGAGGTGCTCGCGAGCGAAGAGGTGTTTAGCGGGCGCGTAATTGAAGTCGCGGTCGACACGGTGCGCGAGGGCGACCAGACTTACACGCGCGAAGTAGTACGACATAACGGCGGCGCCGGCGTCGTCGCGTACTTTGACGATGGCACCATCGCGCTGGTGCGGCAGTACCGTCACCCGACGGGGCGTTATGTGACGGAACTGCCGGCGGGAAAGATCGAAGCGGGCGAGCGTCCGGAAGAGTGTGCGGCGCGCGAGTTGGAAGAGGAGATCGGCGCACGCGCGGGACGACTCGAACTGCTCTCGGAGTTTTTTACCACGCCCGGCTTCTGTGCCGAGAAGTTATGGGTCTACCTGGCGACCGAGTTGACGGTGACGGCGCAGAGCCTCGAAGACGACGAACTGGTTGAGGTCGTCCGCATTCCGCTCGCGCGGGCGCTTGAAATGGTCGCCTCACGCGAGATCGAAGACGCGAAGACGATCATCGGAATTCTGCTCGCGGCCCCGCGTCTGTCTTAACGCAGTCCAGTCAAGGCCGACACCCGGACGGTTGCGTTCCCTCTCTCGACAGACGGACGGAGACAGCGCACAACCTCGCGGTTGACCGTCCCGCGCCAACTCTCTTACACTCCAATTCATCGTGAGCATACCGGTCGAACCACTGCCCCATGAATCTTACGCAGCGTTCCAAGTCGAGCCGCGACCTTCCGCATCGGCGATTGATCCGGATGACCCGCCGTGGGGCATCGGCGCGGCGGCGTTCGCGTGGCTGTCAAGTGTCGCGTTGCTGCTGATGATGCAAACGCTCGCCGTCGTGCCGTACGCATTTCTCAAATACCGCCCAGCCAAATACCCGGAGATCGTCGCCGCGCTGGCGAACGACCCGAACACAATTGTCCTGACCATTATCTCAGTCGTCCCGGCTCATCTGCTGACGCTCGGTGTCGTGTGGGCGCTGGTGACGCAGTTCGGGAAGCGCCCCTTCTGGCCGAGCCTCGGCTGGAGTTTCAGCAAGACCTTCGGACTCGCGGAGGGCGCGTTCTTCGCCGCGCTCGCCCTCGCGCTATTGGTCGTCGGAGCTTTGCTGACTTTCCTGCTCGGCGGCGCAAAGACGCCGTTCGACCAGATGATGGAAAGCTCGACCACCGCCCGCTTTTTGACCGCATTTTTGGCGACCGCCACCGCGCCGCTGATCGAAGAGTTGATCTACCGAGGGATGCTGTACCCTGCGCTGAAAAGGGCAGTCGGCATGTTCTGGTCGGTCGTGGCAGTGTCGACGTTGTTTACGTTCGTCCACATCGCGCAGTACGTTAATAACTATGGCGTCATCACGACCATCACGCTGCTCGCCTTCGCGCTGACATACGTCCGCGCACGCACGGGCCGCTTGCTCCCCTGCTTCATCATCCACATCGTCTTCAACGGCGTGCAGGTCATCGCGCTCACCGCTCAGTATTTTCTCCAACACACCAAACCCGATGGCGCGACGAAGGCCGCGCTGCTTACGCTGACCACGCACGTGACCGGGCTGCGTTTCTGAAACCATGAGCTACGAAGTGGTGGTCGTCGGGGGGGGCATCGGCGGGCTGACAACCGCGGCACTGCTCGCGGCGCGCGGCGTTAACGTCTGTCTCTTCGAAAAGGAGTCGTGGGCGGGCGGTTGCGCGGCGGCAGAGGAGCGCCACGGCTACCGGTTCGAACCCGGCGCAGGTCTCTACGCTTTGTGGCAGCCCGGCGAACTTCACGAGCGCGTCTTCGCCGAGTTGCCCGTCGCCGCGCCGGACGTCCGGCAGGTCTCGCCGCCGTACGTCGTGCGATTGCCCGACGCGACTGAAGTGAATGTCGGGGGAAGCGACGCCGAGTTCGAGTCACAACTGCGTCAGGCGTTTCCCGAATGCGCGGCGGCGGCTGTCGCTTTCTATCGCGAGATGGCGCCCGTCGCCGCGGCGCTACACCGTGCGGCGCGACGCATCCCCGATCTGCCGCACGCCTCACGTCTGCAACGTATCAAGTTGGCGGCCTCGGAACCTCGCGCCGCGCCGCACATTCTCGCCCGTTCATCCGACACGGCGGCCAGGCACTTGCAGCAAACTTCGTCGCGCTTCCGCCGCTTCATCGACGCTCAGCTTCAAATCTTCGCGCAGTGCGCGAGCGGAGAGTGCGCGTATCTCTACTCCGCCGTCGCCCTCTGTCTGCCGCGCCGGGAGATGTACGCGATTCGCGGCGGCGGCGCGGCCCTCGCCGATATTCTCATTGAATCGATTAAGAGTAGCGGTGGTACGGTGCGGCTCGATACGCCGGTGCTGAGACTTGCCTGCGACGCTGGCGGGCGCGCCTTCGGCGTCGATCTTTTAAGCGGCGAGGCGGTGACGGCGACGCGCGCCATCGTCAGCAACCTGACAGTGTGGGACACCTATGGCAAGTTGGTCGGACTGAACCGCACGCCCGCCGATGTGCGCGCGCGTCTGAAGACATTGCGCGGATGGGGCACGTACCTCATCTATGTCGGCGCCGACGAAGAAGTGTGCGCGCGTCTTTCGGCAGAACGCGTCTTAGCATTAACTGATTGGCAGGATGCCGGGCCGGAGTTTAATCCCGAACACTCTCTGTTCATGTTCAGCGTCGCGCCCGCATGGGACAGACGCGCTCCATCGGGCAAGCGCGCCGCGACAATCTCTACGTTCACCGAACCCGAACAGTGGTTTACCTTTCACCGTGGCGAAACGGAACACGAAGAGCAGGATCAGGCGGCGCTCGAAGCATGGTGGGGGCGATTGCATGCGGCGTTACCGGAACTCGGCTCCGGCGTCGAAGTGATTGAGACGGCCACCCCCCGCACGTTCTACGAGCGGACGCGCCGCAAGCTCGGCATGGTCGGCGGCGTGGGCCAGTCGCTCGGACTCTTCGGCACAAACTCTCTTGCCCACCGTACCGCAGTGCCGAACCTCTACATGGTCGGCGACACAACGTTTCCCGGACAGGGCGTCGCCGCCGTGACGCACTCGGCGCTGATCGTCGCCAACAAAATCGCCCCGCCGACCGGGTAAACGGTCGGCGGGGCGTCACAGTTGAAGTCTGTGTTTGTATCTCCGAATCTGTCGCCTGAGCTTCTATGGCTGATCGCGCATTCGACGACTTCCTTCATCCGGATCCCTCATCCTCGTACCGGCGCCGCGGAATGCATCGCGCTCGGCGGGCATCGAACGGGGCGAATCGCTGCTGCCCGCTGAATTGCCCCCCGCCGTGGGAATGGATTGACCGCCGTTGCCGGACGACATGGTCGGCGAAGCATTCACACCGCCGCCCGAAGCTGACGGTTGGCCGCTTGACATCGTCATCTGACCACTGTTCGCGTAGCTCTGACCGCCGCCGTTGTAACCGTTCCAGCCTAGACTATTGTAATAAGAGCGGCCGTAGGGCGACGACCATCCGGCGTAGAACGGCAGGAACGTGTAGCAACTTCTCCCGCTATCGTAGAGCCACAGGCCGTGGCGCTGCGAGCGCGACGACCAGAGATTATCGAGGTTGACGCTCGACAGCAGCGCGTTGACGTTGCGGCCCGACAGCTTACGATTCGCTTCCGCTAACTCTTTGGCACGGTCCTTACTCCAACCGTCGAGCGCGTCCGCCTCTTTCTTCTTATCAAACTTCGCCACTTCCACGTAGTCGCCAGTGACGCGCGCCTTGTTGTCCCCCTTGATCGGGGCGGCCTGGTTATCGGCGATCACCGCCCGACCTTTGCGGACGGCAACCTCAGTCACGCCCGACGGCAGTACGTTGATGCGGTAAAGGCCGCTCTTAATGATCGAGACCTGAGTCTGCGGGGTGTTGACAGCAATCAGCGTTTTGGCGTCGCCGAAGCCGGTCGCCTCGATCACCGCGCCGCCTTTGATTACCTTGAGACGTAGATTATCGAGCGAAGCATCGGACAACTCGAACTCAGTGTTCTCGGCCACGCGGAGGTATGAACCGGGGTTCAACAATACTTCCGCGAGACCACCGGTGCCGGCTTTCACGACATCGCCGGAGCCGAGAATGCTCTTCGCCGTCAACGTCTGCCACTCAGTCTGTCCTGAAGCGCGGAACGTGACATCGCCAGACACGTAGTTGACGTTGCCGGCGCGTGCCGAAATGAAGTGTGATTCGCGAACCTGACTGCGGACGGCAATCGTCGTGCAGAGTGCGACGCAGGTCAGGACGAAGAGACGAAACGAAACCGTTCGCAGTCCTCTTTTCATGGTGAGATACTCCTTAAATTTTTATCGACCAGGTTTGGCAGCAGGAGACACATCCGACTTTCGTTGAATATGCCCCAGCATACTCTTGCTCCTGGCACGGCGGCAAGTAACTCGTGCCGGTGCGTTGTTTTCTTCCAATGCTTCAGGAATCAACCGTGGGCAACCGGGTCGGACAGAGAAACCATGACAGATCGGCACAGGGATCGACGGACCCGAAGAGATTAGCCCCAGCGAACAAGATGAAATCTCTCGACCGCTGGGGCTTCGACTGATTAGATTACTGTCTACTCCGCCGCGAGCCGTCCCGCCTTCGCGACTTCAGTTTTGCAGCAACTGCAAAGCGGCGGGTAGATCGTTTTCGTTGCCGCGCACGACGAGCACGCTGTCACCATCCAGACGGACGACCGTCAGGTGCGCCGCTTCGCGCCAGACCAGTGACGATTCGCCGCCCGGGGCTAAGCTGTCCCCAGCCTCGCGGCCAGCGCGGTGTCGCAGCAGCGCGCCGTACGCACGCCAGAATTCCTGCGCGTCTTCGCGCTTATCCCACACCGTCCGCCAAATGAAAAGCGATGTGCCGCCGAGACCGCCGCCCGACCGCTCAAACACGTAAGCGCGGTCGCCGCCCCAGCCCGCCGCCGCCCGCACTGCTTCACGACCGGGCACGCCCGCCATCAACAAGCCGCGCACGCCGATCTCGCCGAGCGGCGTCGACGCCCTGGTCTGCCATCCACCGGCGTTGAATCGCTGCTCGTCGACGCTGACTTCGCGCGGCTCGTCGCGACCTGCGCCCGTCAGCGCCGCGAGGTACTTCTCAGGATGCAGCACCTGCTCGCTGGAGCGCGGCGGGCGGCGGTAGATTTCATCGGTGCTGCGCGGCGGACGGGCGCGCCTAATCGCCTCAACGAAGCGCGCGCCGTCACGATAGCGAAAAATGAATGTTTCAGTCAGAAGCGGCGGGAACAGCGCACCGATCCCTCGGCGATATTCGGCGAACCGCTCGTCCTCTTGCCGCGCGATATCTTCGAGCGAGCGTCGGGACCACGCGGGACCGTTCTCGAAACGCCTCTGGACGTTCATCGCGTCCCCCTCGACCAGCGCAAAGAGGGCCTCCGCTCGGTCGAAATTGTATGGCCGCGCGAGCAACAAACTGAGTAGGTCGAAGTGCTGATCCTGCAAAGAGTGTACGAACTCGTGAGTCAGCAGCGAGTCGCTTCTGGCGCTCTCGGTTTTCGAGTCGTCGGCAAGCACCAGTACCTGCCGGTCGAGCGGCGAGTAGGTGGCGCCCGACGAAAGGGCAGTGAAACTGACAGCCAATGTCGCCAGGTCGGTGCCTTCAGGCAGAATCCCTCCGGCGACGGCCAATTGACTGAGCGCCTTCAGGTCGTCACCGCCCAACGTTTCGGCCACTTCTTTGGTGCGCGTGCCGTACTCCCAACCGGTCAGTTCCGTCATCCCAGGCTTACTCTTCCACTCCAGACCACGCATCGCGGCGGCAGCGGCGGCAACACGTTCGCGCGCCGCTTCGAGCCTCGGCGAAAGCGGGCGCACCGGGAGTGGCGGCAAACTCCGCGTTGGTGGCAGCAACACGGTCGCGGGCTGCATCACCCGCCGCGGCGTGCTCCGCTCCAAGCCACACGCCGCGAAGATCAAAACGACGGCCGAAGCTATTGCGAGGTGAAAGGTTACGCGTGGTGCCGGTGTGTGCATACAAGCCTTAGACGCAGGAACAAGACTTTGCGATGCCGTTAAAAGCCGCGGCGGACAGGGACAGTGCTGGCGCCCCTGCTTGCTCTCTGTCTTGATGGTTCTCGAATGAGGCCCCGCCGCCGCCCGGCAAGGCGCTGCTGCTTCACTCGATCATATCGAGCATTGATTCGCTCTGCTCTTTGGGTTGGTCGGGCTTCTGCTCCGGCGCCGCGCCGCCGAAATCGGCCAGACGCAACATCAGATTGTTCTGATTGGTCGCGTAGGAGAGCGCCTCTTCCTTGCTGGCGACGCCATCGCGAATCATCTTTTCGAGCACGCCGTCGAAGGTCTGCATTCCCTCCAATTCACCCTGCTCCATCGCGTCGATGAGCGACCTGCCGTCGTGCTCGCCGCGTTCCATGTACTCGCGCGTGCGCGACGTGGACTTCAGAATTTCGATGGCCGCGACCCTGCCCTTCTTATCGCCGCGTGGTACCAGTCGCTGTGAAACGATGAACCGGAAGGTCTGCGAAAGGCGCGTCCTGATGGCCTGCTCCTCGTTTTTCGGGAAGACGCCGATGATGCGGTCAACGGTCTTCGAGGCGTCAATCGTGTGCAGCGTCGACAACACGAGGTGACCCGTCTCAGATGCTTCGAGCGCGACCTCGATTGTTTCGCGGTCGCGCATCTCGCCGACCAGGATGACTTTCGGCGCCTGGCGCAGTGCGGCCCGCAACGCGCGGGCGAAGTCGGGCGTGTCAGAGTACAATTCGCGCTGATGGATGGTCGAGTTCTTGTGGACGTGCAAAAACTCAATCGGGTCTTCGATGGTGATGATGTGGTAGTACTTCGTTTCGTTGATGAGGTCGATGATCGCGGCGAGCGTGGACGACTTGCCACTGCCCGTCGGCCCCGTCACCAGCACCAAGCCGTTTTTGATGTCGGCGATCTCTTGCAGGACCTTCGGCAAGTCGTAGTCGCTCCACTGTGGCGGGCGCGACGGGATGACGCGCATCACGATGGCGTGCGTCCCGCGCTGCATGAAGATGTTGACGCGGAAGCGCGACAGGCCGGGCGCGCTAAACGAGACGTCGGCGGAACCGTATTTCTCAAGGTTCTCGGCGGACGTCTGGTTACTTCCAATCAGCAGTTTTGCGATGGCCGCGGTGTGCGTCGGCAGCAGCTTTTCCAGGCCCGGCACGGGCACGCCCTGCAGTTTGCCCGCCATTTCGATTTGCGGCGGGCGCCCCGGCGAGAAAATAAGATCACTGACATTGGGGGAGACGGCGAGCAGGCGTTGCAGCACGCTGACGAAGGTCGTCACCGCTGCGGATGCCGGTGTTGGTGGTTGTGGTGGGACAACGGCGGCGGGTACGCCCGGCGTCGCGGTCGAAGAAAGTGGTGTGTTCATAAAGATTTATTATCTGATCTGTCGGCTTTCGGGTTGAGCGTTTGAGGATGAGGGGTTACGTTCGGGGCAATAGCTTCTCGGCCACTAATAACTTTCCTTTGCGAGCGCAGCGATTGGCAGTCCGGCGGTGAGGCAATTTCAATCTTTCGGCTTTAACCGTGCGCCGTCTCCGCAGACGGCAATCTTTCCGTTACCTTTTTAACCGAAAAGGGGCGCCGAGCGCAAACAACTGCACGCCTTCAGGCGTACATCAAAGAGTCTGTTCGGGGCGTGGGGTGCTTCGCCGGTCAAGGAAACATACCCGCCCATCATCCGTCGAGGGAGGCGCTTCATCTATGGCAACGTACCGAGACCCCGTGCGCGTGTTCGCTCCTCTGGAAGTGGTCGAGCGTTTGTTGGAGATTCGCTCAGGAGCGGGATATCCGCCTGCTCTGTTCGTCCGTTCGTCCGACGACCTGGCCGACTATTTCGACGCCTACGGATTTGACGTCTATGCATTTTCCGGCGCGGAAACCGCGCTTCGCTTCGGCGATTATCGCGCGCCCTGTGCGCCCGGCGGAGACTATGCGCACAATTCACTGACGGCCCACTGATCGCCAGCACAAATGCCGCCCGCAGCAACTCGACAATATCTCAATCCGAACGGGAGAAGCAATCATCAACTTCTCCCGTTCACAGTTTCGAGAGAGCTTTGATGATGACGAAAGTGACGTCGTCGCTCGACCCGGCGCCGCCCGTCCACTCCAGTAAATCGGTGTAGATGAAATTAATCAATTCGCGCGCGGTCAGGTGACGCCCTTCGCGCACCACGTTGGCGAGCCGGTCGCGTCCGTACTCTTCGCCCGCCGGCCCCTCCGCTTCAGTGACGCCATCGGTGTAGAGCACGAGAATCTGCCCGGATTCAATTTGCAGATAGTATTCATAGAAGCGTGCGTCTTTGAACATGCCGAGCGGCAACCCGCCGCGTTCGATGAATCGCGCCTCGCCGCTTTCGTCCAACAGCAACGGTGGGTTGTGCCCGGCGTTCGCGTATGCGAGCGTTCTGTTCGTCGCGTCGAGCACGCCGTAGAAGGCGGTGACGAACTGGTGATTCTCGATGGACTCCCACAGCAGATAATTAACCTTCGACATCGAGATGTTCGGCGCGTAGCCGATGTGAATCGCCGCCCGCAGCGAAGCGCGCAAAAACGCCATTAGCAGTGCCGCCGGGACGCCCTTGCCGGACACGTCCGCGATCACTAGTCCGAGGTGATCTTCGTAAATGCTGACGAAGTCGTAGTAATCGCCTGACACCTCTTCGGTCGAGAAGTTGTAAGCACTGATGTCGTAATTTTCGAGTTTCGGGTCGCGGTTGGGCAACAGCGAGAGTTGAACCTGACGCGCGACTTCGAGTTGCGCCGCGAGCCGCTTCTTCTCGACGAGTTGTTCGTGAAGCATCGCCTTCTCGATGATGATCGCGACCTGCGAAGTGAGCAGCATCAGCACCTGCCGGTCATCCTCTGTGTACGCATTCACGCGGTCGCTTTCGAGGTCGAAGACACCGATCACTTCGTCGTTCGAGATAATCGGCGCGACCATCTCCGAGCGCGTCTCTTTGCGCGCATTGACGTAGCGCGGGTCCTCGCGGACGTCCGGCGAGATGACAGCCTCGCCGGTCTGTGCGACGTAACCGATAATGCCTTCGCCAATCTTCAGGCGTAACTCCATCAACTCTTCGATGTCATAGCCGCGCACCGCTTCGGCGCGGAAGACGCGGTCGGCGATATTCGTTTCGGCGACGAGGCCCTGGTGAAGCTGGTCACGCTCAAGGACGTAAATGCCCGCCGCGTCGTATGGCAGCAGCGAGCCAAGCGTGTCCATGACGAGCATCAACACTTCTTCGACGTGCAACGACTGGCTGATCTTCTTTGTGATGTCGAGCAGCAGGCGCAGCTTATTCGTGACGGTTAACTCCGTCGTCGAATCGGTCATTACTTTTCCTTCATCAGCCATATTGGTCCGAGCCTTTGCTGCCTTCCGCCCTCCCGATACCGGGATGTTGGCGGTGTTGATTATAAAGGATGAGGTGGCGGATGTCAGATGCCGTACCCGCGAACGCCAATCGTGCGTGCCGTTGCCATCGCGCAGATGAGTGAGTTCTTCACTCTCCATCGCTTCGTTCCGTTTCTTCCAAAGCGGCCTCGGTCAGCAGAGCGAGTTCCACCGCGGCGGTCGGGCGTTGGCGGAAGAAATCGTTAACGTCCGCGGGCAATTCAACCGACGCTAGTTGGACGCCGCGCGACGCGAACATCTCTCTGTAGCGCGCGGCGGCGCGGCGTCCGGCGGCGTCAGGGTCGAGCGCGGTGACGACGCGGAAGCGGGCCAGCGGCGCGATCCACTCATCTTTCAAGCCGCCGGCCCCGGCCAAACCGACCGCCCCGAAGTTGTGCGCCAGCAGCGTCAGCGTGTCCGTGAATCCTTCGACGAGGTACACAACGGCGCCGCTGGAGAGGTCGCTCAGCGCGTCGGCGTTGTAGAGCGTCGGGACGACGCCGCGCATGTTATGCCAGCGCGGTTCGACGCCAGCGGCGGTCGTGCGGGCCTGCAAATAGACGGCGCGATTTCCGATGAGGAACGGGAACATCAAGCGGTGCCGATAGAAAGTCAGGTGCGCGCGCGCGTTAAAGAGGCCGCTCCGCCGCAACTCACCGAGATCGAATGCTTCGAGCATCCGGCGCATGACGCGGTGGTACGCGCGGCGCGGAAAGTAGACGATCCCCGCCCGCACGATTGTCGCCGCGTCGATGCCGCGCCGCGCCAGATAATTTCGACCCTCGGTCTGTTCCTCCGTACGACACACGCCGAGAAAAGATTCGCACACGGCCTCCATGCGCTCCGTCGCAAGCGGTTCGAGATCTTCCGCCCCCGGCGCGTCCCAATCGGGCGCCGCGCGTTGGGCGAGTGGGCGCGTCCGGTTTCGACCGTCGTTGCCGCCCGGCC
>JACDEG010000491.1 GCA_013816505.1 Pyrinomonadaceae bacterium
GTCTGCGTAATCGCGGACTCAAGACCGCTAACTTCACGGTGCTGATTCGCACGACGATGCCCGCCGTTTTGTCCGAATCGGCTTTCGTCACCAACCCCGCCGAAGAAGCCTTGCTCGCCGATCCCGCCGCGCGCGCATGGATCGCCGAAGCGCACGCTTACGCGATCTGTCAACACCTCGACGCTTCAACCGCGATGCCCGGCGAATCATCTACCGCTGCCGATGCGACGAAGCCGCATCGGCGTGCCGCTTACATTAAAGACGGACAAGTTTGGGTCGCGAGTAAAGGCGCTGACGTGGTGTTGACGGATGATGATCTGATTTACAGCGACGTTAAGCTCAGCCCGACGCGAGACAAAGTTTTAGTGACCGGCAGCGACTTCGCAGGCAGCCGCTTATTCGCGATTGACTTGGCGACAGGCGAGCGGCGCGATTTAAGCGTGTTCGGTATCGGGCGCGACGGCGTTCACAACTTAAGTTACGAGGGTTTCTGGTCGCCTGACGGTCGCCGCATCCTCGTGCTATTTGCGCACGATGACGGTCACAAGCAGACCGCCGCCGATCTTTATCTGTTCGACGGCGACGGCAATAATCACATGCGGCTGACGGACGACGGTGCGGCGAAACTCAACCCGGCTTGGACGGGAGACACACAGGTGACATATGAGACGGGTAGCGGCACGACCATCACCTTCGATCTGCCGTGAAGGCGAGCGACGGTCTATTTTGCCCAGGTGACGCGTATCTTATTGCGAACACTCTTGACACCCTGAAGACTGCTTGCAATCTGTTCAACCTTTGCTCGCTGTGTCGCATCAGCAACTGTTCCAGTAAGTGTGACGACATTATTCTGAACATTGACAATGATCTTCGCGGCATTGACGCCTTCGGTACGGTCTATCGCCGCACGCAGCGTCGTCCACAGCCAAAAGTCATTAGCACCTGAACCAATGATCGGCTTGGATTCTGCCGGTTGCTTCTCATTGTTAGCAGTTTTCTTTCTCTTTCCCTCTCGCGCCGCAACAGACGCGTCGTCTGTCAAGTTATGATTAACAGGTGGGATTGACGTCGGTGTTGGAGATGAAATAGCTCTGTTGACAGTCGAATCGTTAGAGGCAGAAAGATTGCCGTTGGTGCTTGTCCGAGTCTGTATGCTGTAGCACCCACTGAGTAGTGAGACATAGATGACACTGCATGCCGCGCTAGCTGCAAATTTACTTTTAAACATACTTACTCCTGGCATGATTCGAATCCTACTCGATAAATTTTGGTGCGCGTGGCTAATTTACATAGCGGCACAGAAGATTAGGCATCAAACTTAACCTCGATCTATCACGATCATTGAAGAGGAGCTCTTTGATCTTCAAAAGATACTGCTTATGTATCAAGCTTCAGTGTTTTGAGATTCATCCCTAGCCGCACGTCCAAATGGCTCTGCCAAGCATTCTCGCAAGTTTCGGCAGATGTAGTGCACGTCACTGTAGGTTACTCCCGCCCATGTCGGTAAACTTATGCCGCACCGTGAAATTTGTTCTGCGACCGGGTAAGACTCGCTCTGCGTTGGATCACGGTAAGGCGGCAAACTATGCACCGGGTAGAACACAGGGCGGGTTTCGATGCCGCGTTGTTGTAGTCGACTTATTATTTGGTTACGCTCCGGTTCGGTTTTTTTTTCCATCACAATAGTCCACATCCAGTAGACGTGACGTGCCCATGCGGGCGTGGTTTGCCAATTGATTCCGGGCATATCCCGAAGCTCTTCACGGTACCACGCTGCAACCTCAAGACGACGGGCGATGTGCCAATCCACCTTTTCTAATTGTGCCAGACCGATGGCGGCTGGGATGTTCATCATGCGATAGTTGTATCCGATGATCGGAAACCAGTAGCGCCGCTCCGGGTCCATGCCTTGTCCTCTGAGCAGGCGCGCCCGCTCTGCTAATCGAGCATCGTCCGTCACGACCATTCCACCTTCTCCCGTCGCAATTATTTTATTGCCATAAAAGCTGAACGTCGCCATGTCGCTGAGCGAACCGGCGCGTCGCCCCTTGTACTCCGCTCCGTGTGCTTCGGCGGCATCCTCAATGACAAAGAGATTGTAATGCTCAGCTATTGCCTTAATCGCATCCATCTCCGCCGGATGACCATAAAGGTGAACGGCAATGATCCCCCGAGTGCGCGGCGTGATATGCCGTTCGATGGCCGCCGAGTTAATAGTCCAGGTGAGCGGTTCAGAATCAACAAACACAGGTCGCGCTCCGCAATACGTGACTGCGTTAGCCGTTGCCACAAAAGTTAAAGTCGGAATGATTACTTCGTCTTGCGCTTTGACGCCAAGTGCCATCAACGCAAGGTGCAATGCGACCGTTCCGTTACAGCATGCAACCGCATGTCGCACTCCGCAGAACTCAGCGAAGGCGCTTTCAAAACGCCCGACGTAATTTCCGCCCGATGAAATCCATCCTGTTTCAAGACAATCGGTGACGTAAGTCTTCTCGTTACCCGTGAACACAGGAGATGCTACCGGGATGAATCGTCTCTCGCTGGTCAATTCTATCTTGCACCCTCAATCTTTCGATTTGCTTCTCGCATCCAATCCCAACTTAGAAGCTGTTTTTCTTCATCACTCAACTTCTGGTCTGCAGCCCGACGATAAACCGCGCGGTACGCTTTGGCAGTCCGTATCCAATTAAAATCTTGTAACCGTTTGGCCCCGCGTCCAACCAAATCTTGTCGCAAACCTGGAAAGGTTCGCATCTGTCGTAAAGCATCTGCAATTGCTTCTACTGAGGACGGGTCGAACAGCAGAGCGGCATCCGCGGCTTGCTCGGGCAGTGAGGTCACTGCCGCACAAGCCACCGGCGCAGAGTCGCGCCAAGCTTCAAAGAGCGGCGCGCTGGCTGCTTCAAATAGAGTTGGAATGATCACGAATTGTGCGAGATGGTAAAGCGCTCGCAGCTCAATACTTGGAATGCTTCCGAGAAATTCCACCTGATTGTTTAAGTCCAGTGAGCGCAGTTGATTCTTGATTTTCTGATAATGATGTGTTCGATGACCTGTACATACAAGCCGGACTTCAAGCCCGTCTTTGTCGCGTAAGTGTGCCACGGCCTCAAGCAAACGAATATGATTTTTATGTTCCCAAGTTACCGCCGGATACAAAGCGAAAGGCGAGCTTAGCCCGTACTTTGCAGCAACCGGATCGAGCGTAGTTTGCGATAGTACCGGGCTACCGTGCGTTGGCGCTGCCCATGGGATAATCTGTACTTTATTGGGATTCAATTGGTAGCGCCTGACAATATCCTGCTTTATCCAATGTGATGCGACGACCACTGTGTCGCTGTGCTGACAGCCTGCGCGGTAAATACATTCCCGCCATTTGATTTCGTCCTCAGTGAAAAATTGCGGGTAATGTAGGTGTTGTAAGTCGTGCGGATTATAGATCGTCGGCATAGCACACCGGACAAAATGCTGATACGGAAAGTGAAGAACGTCGCAGGCCAGTTTTTCGAAAAAGCCTCCGTCTGTCGGCACTTCCAGCCGCTGTTCTCCTAGTAATAGCTGAGATGATTTCCTTCTTGATGTAAGTTGAGACGTAACCGCATGCACTTCATGTATCAAGGGACGCAAAGGTCTGAGAGCCCGTTTCAGTAATTGGAACTGAGATTTCTTTTTGGTAGATGGGTTCGCGCCGCTGACGACGCTCTGATTACCATTCGTGAAGGGGTTCAGCCAGCCAGACTCATGATGCGGCCCGATGATTACATACTGCTCTTGCCCACCGTCATATTGGCTTAGTCTTCCAAGCGCTGCTACCAATTCCGTGACCGCAGTCTCGACTCCTCCAACGTCACCGTTAGGTATAAATTGCGCGTTGATCGCGATATGTAAACGCTTGTTCAAAGGTCACCGGTCATCTTGATTCCTTCGCCCCCTGCGTACCAAGTTTTCATGCCTCACCTACCTTCTCAAATAGTGTTAGTTGAACCGGAGGCTATTCACGATCAAGACTTGTTCGTCAAAATGCCATTTGCGCACCCTTGCAGCATTCAAACATGTAACGGCACCACTGCTCAAGCACCAACGCCTTAAATGAAAGCGGCGCCACCGCATCATGCGGAAACTCTCCGCCAGCCAATTGGTTCGCGCCCTCGATGCTTAGGACACCGGCACGGACAAGACATCCATTCCGCAAAGAAGCACTATAGGCAGCAAAGAGCGCTTCGTGCCACGCGCGTGTGGGTGGAGCAAAGCCGCGTTTCGGACGATTAAGCACCCAGCCGGGAAGCACGTCTCGAACAGCACTTTTGAACCACGCTTTAGGGGATTGAAAGACATCCGTTTCGGCTTTACGCAAGCCAATGATTGTTTCAATCAACTTGTGATCGATAAGCGGCAGCCGTAACTCAACCGAAGATGCCATGCTTAAGCGGTCGCCTTGCGCAATACCGTTTTCGCGCAAATAAGTATCACAGATCAAGCGCGTTAACCGAACATCGACGTTCGACGGAGGCGGCACAAGCGTCCATGTTTTTGCCGGGTCGCTTGCCCTCACCTGCTCGATGAACGACTTGTTATAAAATCCACCCATCCGATCCGCTGCGGCTCGGAAGTCCGGCGCAAGATCATAGAAAACCATGCGATTCGGTGGTGCCGTACGGTGTCTTTGAAGACGTTGCCAACCCGGCAGCAATCCGCCCATCTCTCGCATCCACTGCCGAGCAGCTTGCCGACCGAATCCGTTGGGCCTCTGCATCTGAAAATACGGAGGAAGAC
>JACDEG010000492.1 GCA_013816505.1 Pyrinomonadaceae bacterium
AATCGCCAGTCATCCACATCGCTTTGAGTCGAGTTTTCAAAGATTCCATCTCAGGATTAATTGTGCTCATAGCTCATCTCCTTTCAAATAGATGTTCTCGTGACAAAAGGTAGCCGCCCAGCGCCCCCGCTTCAGCCACCGCCCGCGATTAATATCCGACCTGGCCGCAAGGAAGATACTTGATGCCATGCTACCGGGTGACCGGCTGTAAGCGACTGTTGGGCAGCGACCTTCGCGGGGACGGAGATTGTTAAATTAAAGATACTTTAGCCCTCCCGCTTGGACATAGACTCAACACGAACTAGCCAAGGGCGATAAAGATAGCGCGGAAGATTAAAGCGCCGACGATACCGTAAAACAAAACACGGTGCTGGTATTTTGCGGGGATTGCGAAGTAGCCGAACACCAACACAAAGACGAAGATGTTATCAACGGAGAGCGAATGCGCAAAAAGAAAAACCTTCTGCGCGCCAGACGAGGCGCAAAAGGTCTTGGTCATTGAGATGGATTGACTCTTTCCGATGAACCGGATGCTCTACAAGTGAACATCGTATTGACCGCCTCACCAGACCCTAAAGAGCGGGCGGCCTACTCCCCTTTCGAGTGCGCCATTTTACGGAGGGAGTGGAAACCCGTCAACCTCAGGATGTGTTAAATGGTCGTTAAGCAACGAACAGCCGCCCAACTTTTTGATGGGGTCCAAAAGGGCTTCAATAGTTTTTATGCGGAGTCGTCCAACTGGCAGGACGCCGGCCTTTGAAGTCGGATATTTTGGTTCGAATCCAAACTCCGCAGTCAACACTTCTCCTCTCTCTTTTACTCAACACGAAGGTATTTCAGTTTGCATAAAGAATGTAGTGTCGCGATTTTCAAGGGATATACTCAGCTTAACCGAAGAGAATTCGGGACATCACTTCAACGGCTTTTGAAGTTGACGCTACTCGTTAGCTTGACGTGCGCGAGTGTGTGGCTGTATGCGTCATACCTCAATCCACCACACTGCGACGAGAAAGCATGGTGACTGGCAATGGAGACATACACGGCTGCAACTTACGGCGAGCGCTGCGCCGACGTTTACGACAACTGGCACGGCGCTTATGATGAAGCGGCGATTAAGATGCTTGTCGAATTAGCGTGTGGCGGGCCGGCGTTGGAGTTGGGCATCGGCACCGGGCGGATCGCGCTCCCATTAATGGCGTGTGGGATTAAAGTTCACGGCATTGACACATCGCCCGCGATGGTCGCCAGGTTGCGCGCCAAGCCGGGAGGCGACCACATTCCGGTGACCGTCGGCAGCTTCGCCGACATCGGCGTTGTGGGTAAGTTTTCACTTATCTTCGTCGTCTTCAACACGCTCTTTCTGCTGCTCTCGCAGGAGGAACAAGTGCGCTGCTTCTATAGCGTCGCCCGTCATCTCGCGACTGACGGGGTTTTCCTGATAGAAGCTTTTGTTCCGGACGTGACTCGTTACAGCGGAGGCCAAGCCAACAAAGTGACCGCCGTGACGACCGATCAGATCACGCTGGACATGTCGCGACACGATCCTGTGCAACAGCGAGTAACCGGTCAGAAGATCGTTATCACTGACGGCGGGATTCGCCTCTACCCGATTCAGATTCGCTATGCCTGGCCGTCGGAACTTGACCTGATGGCGCAACTCGCGGGCCTGCGCCTGCGCCACCGGTGGGGCGGCTGGCAACGCGAGCCGTTCACATCTGAAAGTGTCAAGCACGTTTCTATCTACGAACGTGCCGCTTAGTTCAAAGAAGGTTGAGCGAAAGAGACCGTCATAGGCACCACAGATGGCCGCCGAAATCAGTCCGACAGACGGGGCGGCCATCCTGACTGTTTAAGTTATGATCGTCATGCCGTCACCAAACTTCCACCTACTCATTCCCATCGGGACGCAGGTTGTTACCCGCGCGCGGGTCACGGCATCTTCCGGCAATCAATTGTGCCCGGCGGGCGCGGTCGGCGTCGTCGTTGAAGCGCCGGTCGACCCATTCCACTCTTACCGCGTGCGGTTCACGAACGGAGTCGAGGCGATGCTGCGCCGCGATGAACTGACAATCCGCAAACGTCATCAGGCGGAGGCAGTTGGGTTAGGTGTGGATGTAGATGCGGACGTTGATTTGTACCGCCATGTCATCTATCGCTGCGTGGTTGGCTCGCGGGCTTACGGCCTGGACGAAGAAGCTTCCGACACTGACCGGCGCGGCATCTACCTACCGCCGGCGGAATTGCATTGGTCACTCGGCGGCGTGCCCGAACAGTTGGAGAACAAGGGGAGCGAAGAATGTTACTGGGAGTTGCAGAAGTTTTTGATCCTTGCGCTGAAGGCGAATCCGAACGTGCTGGAGTGTCTGTACACTCCGCTCGTCGAAACGGCGACGCCGCTCGCGGAGGAACTGCTGACGATGCGAGGAATCTTCATCTCACGACTCGTCTACCAGACTTACAACGGCTACGTGATGTCGCAATTCAAAAAGCTCGAACAAGACATCCGCAGTCAGGGCGCGATCAAATGGAAGCACGCGATGCACCTGATCCGCCTACTGCTATCTGGTGTGACGATACTGAATGAGGGTTACGTGCCGGTGCAAATCGAAGAACACCGCGAGCGGCTGTTGGCAATTCGTCACGGGCGCGTTTCGTGGGACGAGGTTAATGCGTGGCGGCTGGCATTGCATCAAGAGTTCGACGAGGCGCTGACGCAAACTCCTCTCCCCGAGCGCCCCGACTATGAGAGGGCGAATGCTTTTTTAATCAAAGCGCGCCGCGCGATGGTATCAACAGGTAGCGATGACAGACTTCAGCGATGACAGACTACACCGTGTCGTCTCCGAACAGCCCTACCTGCTCATCTTTGTGACGATCAGCGGCGCGCACCTCTACGGATTCCCTTCGCCGGACTCGGACTACGACCTGCGCGGCATGCATGTCCTGCCGGTGCAGGATGTCGTCGGGCTTGATCCGGGGCGCGAAACTACCGAGATGTCTGAGGAGCGCGACGGATTGGAGATCGACTTGGTGACGCACGATGTGAAGAAGTTCTTCGGGATGCTGCTAAAGAAGAACGGTTACGTATTGGAGCAACTCTACTCGCCGCTCGTGCTCCGCACTTCGGACGCGCACGCGGAACTGAAAGAGGTTGCGCGCGGCTGTATCACACGTCACCACAGTCACCACTACTTCGGTTTCGCGGAAACGCAGTGGAAGCTCTTCGACAAGGAACGCCCGCGCCGCGTGAAGCCTTTGCTCTACGTTTATCGCGTGCTGCTGACCGGCATCCACCTGATGCGGACGGGTCGGGTGGAGGCGAACCTCGCGCGGTTGAACGAAGATTTCAAGCTCGGCTACATCGATGATCTGATCTCACAAAAGCGCGCCGGGCCGGAGAGGGCAACGCTTGATGAGGTGGCGACGCACTTCCTCAGCAGCGAGTACGAACGGTTGCGCCGCGTGCTGGAAGAGGCTTACGCGACCAGCACCCTGCCGGAAGCGGCCACATGCAAGCCCGCGCTGAACGAGCTTCTGGTGCGATTACGACTGGGCGACTGTGGATGAGATGAGGCTGAACCGTCGGGTGCGAAGACTCGATTCACACCCGTCGGCTTGAGCGGATTGAGAGGCGCGGGATTAACCGAGGGAGCCGTGACGGGTGGGCATCTGCCGCTTCAATTGTTCGAGGAACTGCTTGCGGAACTTGGCGACCTTGGGCGCGACAACGGCGCGGCAGTAAGCCTGGTCGGGATTTCTCTGGTAATACTCCCGGTGATATTCCTCCGCCGGGTAGAACTCCGTGAGCGGCACGACCTCGGTCACGATTGGTGCGTCCCACACGTTCGCCGCGTTCAGTTCAGAAATGACCTGCGCGGCAACTTCTTTCTGTTCCGGCGAGTGGTAGAAGATAGCTGAACGATACTGCGTGCCGACATCGGCGCCCTGCCGGTTCAGCGTGGTCGGGTCGTGGATCGTGAAGAAGACTTCCAGGATTTCTTTGAACGAAACGGCTTGCGGGTCGAACGCGACCTGCACCACCTCGGCGTGCCCGGTCGTCCCGGCGCAGACCGCGCGGTACGTCGGGTTCGGCACACTGCCGCCAGCATAACCAGAGTCCACACGCTCGACGCCGCGCAAATCATCAAACACCGCCTCAAGACACCAGAAGCACCCGCCGGCAAGCGTCGCTACTTCCTTGTTTCTGTCTTCACTCATAAATTTTTCCGTGAATGGACTGTCAAGAGTAAACAGCGATAGAACATTCGTCTTCGCTGTGATCAACTCCGAAGCAATGATAGCGGGGGCGTGACTTGAACACGCGACCTGCGGGTTATGAATCCGCCGCTCTAACCAGCTGAGCTACCCCGCCATGTATCAAAGGAAGTTTCATTATAAAGGCGCAAGAGCAAAGGTCAAGCAGCGCGAAAGACCGCGATGGTTCGGTTTGCGACCGTCCGTCGGGAGCGCGTATGATCGTCAGCGAGTAAGCACATCTCTTCACCTTTGAGAGGTTTTGCGAATGCCCGATCTTGTTCATCGTCCGCGGCGGTTGAGGCGGCGCGCCGGGTTGCGTGGCCTGGTGCGCGAAACGCGACTGTCGCGCGAAAGTCTGGTGCTGCCGCTGTTCGCGTGTCCGGGCGCGGGCGTGCGCCGCGAAGTCCCCTCCATGCCCGGCGTCTTTAACCTCTCGGTCGACGAACTGGCGCGCGATGCGGCCGTCGCTTTCGACGCGGGCGTGCCGGCGGTGATTCTGTT
>JACDEG010000493.1 GCA_013816505.1 Pyrinomonadaceae bacterium
GGGGAATGGTGCAGTTCCGACTCGAGTCGCCGGTCTCGGCGCTTCCCGACGAGCGTTTCATTGTGCGCTCGTACTCGCCATCGCACACAATCGCCGGCGGGCGTGTGCTCGACGCCCACACGGTCAAGCATCGCGGGCGTGAACGTGCGGCGGCGCGCACGAGACTGGCAGCGCTGGCCGAAGCCGACGACGCGGCGCGGCTCGCGGCTTTCGTCGAAGCGGCCGGCGAGCGTGGCCTGCAGCACGCCGACGCGGCGGCGCGCACAGGCTGGCACGACGAGGTGCTAAGCACGGCGCTGGCCGAAGCCGTGAAGCGCGATTTTGTCATCGACGCCGGCGGCGTGCTCGTCGCGCAGGATGTGCTGGAACGCTTGTTGCGGGCGGCGCGCGATGAGGTCGAAGCTCACCACCAGCGCGAGCCGCTGGCGCGTGGGATGGCTCGCGAAACGCTGCGTGAGCGCGTCTTCGCGCATGCCCCGCCGGAGGTGTTTCGCGCGGTGCTGACGCAGGCCGAAGCGACGGGCGAGTTGGTTTCCGAGCGCGAGATCGTGCGCTCGAGCCGGCACACGCTCGCACTCTCCGATGCCGATGCGGAGTTACGCGACCGACTCGAAAAAGTCTACCGCGACGGTGCGCTCGAAGCGCCGCCCTTTAATGAATCGTTAACGCGCGCCGGCGTCACGGCGGCGAAGCGCGAGCACGGACGGAAGATTACACAGTTGCTGATTGAGGGAGGCGTTCTGGTGCGCGTCAGTAACGACCTGCTGATGCACCGCGCCGCGCTTGATAATCTGACGAAAGGGTTACTCGAGTACGCCGCCGCACACGAGCCGGAGCGCCTGATTGATGTCGCTGCCTTCAAAGACCTGTTCGGCATCTCGCGCAAGTACGCGATTCCGCTGCTTGAATATCTCGACCGCGAGCGCATCACACGCCGCGCCGGCGACCGCCGCTTGATTCTATAAATTTGAAGCCCGCCCGGAGAGCAAGTGTGACCCCGCGTCGCGCGAAAAACATTCTTGCTTCTCGCGCAATAGAGAGTTAACATATTCGCGCATCACAAAGGTTTTTCGTCAAAACTGAAGCGTTATACAACACGTCCCCGCAAACTCAAGAAGCGTTGGAATCGGTTCGCTTTCAGGAGCCATCATCGTCACAGTCAAATCGAACGCTGGAGGTTCACCATGAAAAACTTGATTGACATCCTGTTGGGGTTGGTTGGAATTCTTGCGCTGGTGTTCGCCGTGTGGCAGTTCTATCAGTTCATCTCGTCCGCCGGGAGAGAGGGGAACACGTCCTATCTGTGGACGGCCATCGGCGCGGCAGTAGTGGCGTGCGTCTGCGCACTCGGTTACTTCCTACGCCACGTTAACAAGGAAGAAGAGATTCACATCACGCAGTAAGCAGGGAAGTTTGTGGTTCGCCCCGCGGTGCGTAATCTTGTGGCGTGGGTCGGGCTACTCGTTCCTGGCCGCGCCGAGCGGAGGCGCGACGCCCGTCCGGCGCGCTCGTGCGCGTTTCGTTTAGCAACACCGGAAACGCCGTTTGCGTACGCCGCGGCAGCCTTCAAAGCCTGCCGCCGGCGCGAACGGCGTTTTGTTGCTTGATGAGTCCACATTACGAAATCAAGAGGAGACGCCAACGGCGGTGATGTTAATGATCTTGTTCCTGACGACGCTGGCGCAGGCCGACGATCAAACTTTCCGCGCGCCTTCATACTTCACGCCGGTCTTTCTGGCGTTGCTGGTTGGCGGTGCATTCATCTGGCTGGTCGCGGCGGTTCTCGGCTTTTCACGCGCGCGCGTCTTCGGCTCTTCGACCCGCTGGTTCGCCCTCTCCACCGCCTGCCTGATCGTCTATCACCTGCAACTTCTGGTACTCGGTTTCGGCGTCGCGCAACGGGACAATAATTTCGTGCTGGGGATCGGCGCGTTCTTTAATCTCTTCGTCGCGCTCGGCGGCGTCTGTGCCATCATCGGCTTCGTGCGCTTAACCGACCCACGTCCCTGAATACTTAAAAGTGACAGGTGACAGGTAACAGGTGACAAGACGGAAGTCCGGGGATGGCAACTGTGCTGTAATCTGCTAGGTGGCGAATGAGCCAAGCCCTCTGATTCCACCAAGAATTCCACAAGGCCGCATGATGGTTGCTTTACCTGTCACCTGTCACTTGTCACCTGTCACCTTTGAGTGAATAAATAGTCCGGGCGAACCATGTCGTCTAATTTTCGGCCTCGCCTTGAAAGCTCCCTTTGAAAGTTCCGTTGTCTCACACACACAGCATCATCCTGGCCGCGCTCGCGCTCACAGCCTGCGCGGTCATCTTTTTTACACTCGGTGACGGGCGTGATGCCGTGCCGCCGGGCTTCGTCGCGCCGCGCGGCGTGCGGTTCGAGGTTGACGGTCGTCCGTTCCGGTTCGTCGGCGCGAACGCGGCGGTGGTCTACGGCGACGACGAGCGGGCGCGGATGCCCGTCACACTCCGCGAGTCGGCGCGCGACGGCGTGCGCGTGATCCGCGTGTGGGCGTTTGGCGAGGTCGAAGGTGAGGGCGACGGCGCGGACACGAATTGGAAGTCGAGTGATTGGCTGCGCGCGAACCCTTTCCGGCGCGGCCCCGACGGGTGGAACGAGGCGGCGTTCGTCAACCTCGACCGCGTCATCGCCGAAGCCGCGCGCAACAACCAGCGTGTGCAACTCTGCCTCGTCAATTGGTGGCCGGACACCGGCGGCGTTACGCAGTACCTGAGCTGGGCAGGCGTCACCGATGCTTACGACGCACGCCACCCCCACGGCGTCAACGTCGAGCGCGCAATGGAGTTCTACTCCAACGAACAGACCCGCCGCCTTTATCGCGAGCACGTTGAGCGCGTCGTGCTGCGCCGCAACACCGTGACTGGTCGGCTCTATCGCGATGACCCGACGATCATGGCTTACGAATTGATGAACGAAGCGCAGTCACCGACCGGGCGTTGGGCGGAGCGGCGCGCGTGGGTCGCGGAGATGAGCGCCTTTATCAAATCGCTCGACCCGCACCACCTTGTCACGCCGGGGACATGGGGTTACCGCACCGCTTGGGAGCGACGCGCGTGGGTCGAAGAACACCGCCTGCCGACCATCGACTACTGCGACGTGCATGTCTATCCGCGCGACGACCACGACAGTTATGTGGATTCGCCCGACGTGCTGCGCGAATTCATCGATAACCGCGCGGCGGCGGCCTTCTCTGTCGATAAGCCTTTGGTCATCGGCGAGTTCGGGATGACGCTCGCCGGCTTCGCCGGAGTCTCGCAGGCAGAGTGGTTCCGCGTCTATTTCGAGAACGCCGCGCGCGCCGGAGTAAGCGGCGCGATGTTCTGGATTTGGACGCACGCGACCGAACGCGACTACGGCGTTTCTTACGTCATGCCGCGCGACGACGCGGTGCGCGCCGAGTTCGCCCGCGCTGCGAAGTTGTTCGACGCGCGCGCCGCCGATCAGCCGCCTGCGCACCTGCTCGACGCAGGCCGCCATCTCGTGCCACGTCAGTTCGCCTTCGCTCGCCCTGAGAATGACGAGACGACACGGCCCGCTGTCAAAACCTCAAGAGAGGCAGACATCCGTGCAACCAAACGTGCGCCTGAAACCGATGGTGTGATTTATCAGTTCTTGCCCGAACAGGCGGTGCGCGGAAGATTTGAAAAGCTGGGCGGGGGAGCGGGCTACGTGTGGGGTGCAGGGGTCGGTTTTTTCGAGTACGTTGTGCCGGCGCGCGGCGGGTGGCGTCGGGTCGCGGAAGTCACCGTGCGTGCGCACCTACAGCCTGATCTGCCCTTCGACGCCAACGGGCGCGTGATGGCAACCCGCGTCACACTCTTTGTTAATGGCACCGACTGCGGCTCGCGCCTGGTGCCCGTTGAAAAGCCACCGGCGGCGATTATTCAAGAGTGGCGCATCGACTCCTGGTCAGTGTGCTTTACCGCCGCGCGCGGTGAACAACTGATGGTGCGCTTCGCTGTCGAGCCGGATGCCGACCTGCCCGCTGGTCTTAACATCTCCAACTTCCCCGAAGGCTTCGACCCACGCGGCGCGACGCCAATCGAAGTGATCGTCAGATAAACAGTAAGGGAAAAGGGAACAGTTTTCAGTTTTGAGTTTTCAGTTTTGAGCTGACAAGCGAGAACTCAAAAGAGGGATGAGTAACAAGACGCACTGAGGGGGCGCGGTGAAGAGGTCGATGATAACGCCTACCGTCAGTCGGCGCGCGCACACAACGCCGAAATCATCCACGTCTCGCTGAAGCGAGACGCAAAGCATAGAACGCTTTTACTAGCGAATGCTCCGAATCAGAAATTTCAAGCCTCTCTAGCGACCTTTTGCCTAACGGCGGTCAGCGAGAGCGAGAGCTTTAACCAGTGGGTTTGAGGATTTCAGAGCCTCACTAATCGGCATGTCGAGGTAAGCGCGCATGGCATCGCCGAAATCCTTCGGCCTGTGGATTTCTTTTTCGCGCAACAACTCTTTTACCTGCTCACCTCGCAACCCGCCGTAATAAGCCTCTGCTTCTGCCCATTCATAAGGGTAATGCTTGCAGCTAAACACCCGCTGCCCGTCAACGATAATCCAAACCTTATCCGCGCCATCGTGAGATTCACGATATAGCTTTCCTAAATGATTTGTTGTACAGGCTCATACCAATCGAACTTGACTGAATCCAAAGTAAAGCTGTGCAAAAAGGTACGGAAGGATTCTTTGACTTTAGCGAATGTTTTGTTC
>JACDEG010000074.1 GCA_013816505.1 Pyrinomonadaceae bacterium
GTGCAGATTCAACTGGCTGACCTGTGCCTCCGGCTCACGCGCAGCGCTCGTGACCATCTCCGCATACTGCTCCGCGATCCGCTCAATGTCCTCTCGCCGGAACAGCTTCGGATCATAATTAAGCTCCGCTGTGAGAGCATCGCCGGTACGAACGCACGTCATCTTGACTTTGAAACGGTCGGAGCAGATGTATTGTTTGTAAATTGAAAATGTCACTCCACCGGCATTACTCTTCTGCGCTGCTCTTTCCTCAAACTCGAAGCCAATCGGAAGAGCGAGGCCAAATCCGGCCTCGCTTCCACTCTGCTCCGGTATGAAATAGTCCTGCCACTCGCGAGCATCGCGAACCGTCCGGGCAACGACTTCAATGATGTCACTGAATCTGAGGCTCCCTTCAAACCGGCTCACAATCGGCAGCGACTTCGCAAACGGCCCCATCGCTTCCTGCAACTCTTCGTACTCTCTGCCATCACTGACGTTGCTCACAACGATCTCCGTCTGCCCGGTCAGACGCCATAACAATGTCTGCCAGCAGGCCAGCAGGATGATCGAAACTGAGATGTCATATTTTCCAGCCATCGCTTCAAGCTTGGCAGCTACTTCCGGAGCAATCTCGCGCGCGATAGTCTCAGTCGCATAGACGTCATGTGTGCCGGATTTGGCCTCGAAAGGGAGCGTCACGGCAGGCAGAGCGGAAATATCCAGTTTGCGCCAGTACGCTTTTCCCAGCTCGGCAGTCTCATCATCATCAGCCTCCAGCAATTCATTTTGCCACGCGGAGAATCGGACGTATTGCAGCAGGTCGTCGGATGCTTCCCCATCCTTTGCGCTCTCAGAATAAAACCGATTGATTTCCTGAACGATATTCTTAAGCGTCCAGGCGTCCGCGCATAAAGCGGGCACGGTGATGAACAACACATGCTCGTCCGCCGACAGAGTAAAGAGAGATGCGTGCATCAATGATCCCTGCTCGAAGTCGAACGGACGGCTTTTCTCCTGCATGAAAAGCTCCTCGATCCTGGCTGCTTGTTGCTGAGCTTCGGACTCACGCAGATCAATGACGCTCCAAACCGGCGTGACGGTCTCGGCCACCACCTGAAGAGGAATCGCCATTCCGGGCAGGCAGCGATATGTCGTGCGAAAGATTTCATGTCGCTCGACTACCTCTGATAAAGCCTTTTGTAAGTTTTCCGGACGGAGCACGCCTTTGAGCAGAACTGCACACTGCGCACGGTAAGCCGGGCTTCCCTGCTGCAACTGCCAGAGATGCTTTTGCTGCGGGGAGAGACGGAAACCCTCGATAACTTCCCTCTGCATGTTTTATGTCTCCAATCGTTCGAGCCGAATATCCTGTTACTTTAATGAGCCGTCCGACACGCGCGCGGCGTCCCTATTTGAGATGGCACTGCAACTATCACAGCTTTTGTCGTCTGTCGTTGATGATCGTGAGAGGGCACGGACATGCCGGATGAATTACACCACGTGGTAGCCAACAATCTTTTTCGCAATTTCAGCCGAACCGATGATTTTCATAGGTGAGGTTGAGCACGTCGAACTCGGCATTATCAAGTAAAATCTGACCACAATGCAATGGGACAGAGAAGAACAGTTTTTAGTTTTCAGTTTTCGGTTTTCAGCTCAAAACCGAAAACTGAAAACTGTTCACTTTTGCCTGACTACTTTGATGGTTCGGCCATGCCCACCAGTACTTTTCGTGAACCGACGAATGGTGCTCGTCCGTGTGCCATCAGCATATTGTCGAGCATCAGGATGTCTCCTTCCTGCCAGGGGAAAACTACTTGTTCCTGTCGGTACACGTCACGGATTTCATCCAGCACATCATCTTCGATCTGTGAACCATCCCCGTAATAGGCATTGCGCGGAAGGTCTTCCGCCCGAAACGATGACAGTAACGATTCGCGGATATCCGCTTCCAGACTCGAGATATGGAACAGGTGAGCTTGATTGAACCAGACCATTTCGCCGACCTTCGGATGAGTGGCGACCGCCTGGCACAACTGGCGGGTTCTTAAACGATTGTTACTTGTCCACTCGAACTCGATGCCGGCCTTGCGGCAAAACTCCTCGACATCCGATTTGTTCTCGGTTTGAAAGACGTTTTGCCACGACAAGTCCAGTCCATCGCCATAGTTTCTGACGTACATCACTCCCTTGTCGGCGAATCGCTCCCTGATTGTTGGATTGATGCGCTGATAAACTTTCCGGCTATCGGCAATCGGTGTTTCTCCTCCCTGCTCGGCGGATTTGACGCACGAGAACCAAATTTTCATCGGCCAGCTAGAGGAATAAGACATCTCGTTATGCAGCGGAATAGATTGATCGTGTGGATATTCAGTTGATGTGTAGATTCTGCCATTCACTTGTGTGCGCGGCGTCGAACGGTAAGAGTATTCCAACAACTCTCCGGAGATGGCTGCGATAAACTGCTCGAACTCAGTATCTGGACCCAGCCTGAAGCCGCGGAAAAGCAGCGCGCCGTGCTTCAGCAACTCCGTCTCGATGAATTCCCGATTGCTCCCGGCCCACGTGATGAGATTGATGCTCTCGGTATCAGGCTGGATGACTAAAGGAGAGCTTTGTCCGGGATGCAGGTAATCCGTCTTGACCAACTTACCCCCTGCGACACTGACTGCTTTGGGTGCCACGCTCATCAACTTCTTGAGCTTAGATTCTTTGCGTTCCCCTTGTTGCGCAGCTTGCTGTTGCTTGTCGGCTTCGACCAACTCTGCCTTAAGCGCACTCAGTTGCGCATCGGGCCGGGCCACGATGCTGCTTAATAAAGTTTCAAAGGAATTCGACATTCGGGTGATGGTAGCCGCGTCGAAGAGATCGGTTTTGTACGTCCAATGCGCACTGAGACCCTGCTCTGACTTCTCCATGAAGAGGGCCAGATCGTACCTCGCCATGCCACTGTCGTATTCAAACCGACTCAGCGTGAGGCCCGGGAAATGCAAAGGCTGCTGCGCGTTATCAAGCGCGAATCTCACCCGCGATAGTAACTTGCGGCTCAGAATCCGTTCCGGGTCCAACTCCTCGACGAGCTTTTCAAAAGGTATGTCCTCATGCGCATACGCACCGATGGTGACCTCACGCACTCGACCCAGTAACTCCCGGAAACTCGGATCGCCAGACAAATTTGTCCGTAGCATCAGCGTATTGGTAAAGAACCCGATGAGGTCTTCAATCTCCGCTCGGTTGCGACCCGCGGTAGTTGAACCGACGATCATATCTTCCTGTCCGCTGTAGCGCGAGAGCAGCGTCTGAAAGGCTGCCAACAGCGTCATAAAGAGCGTCGCTCCTTCGCTCTGGCTGAGCGCATCGAGTCCATCCATGATTTGATTCGGGAATGTCACGAAGCGAAACGTGCCGCGAAAGGTCTGCTCCGCTGGCCGCGAACGATCTGTTGGAAGTTCCGTCACCGGCAAAACACCGCCAAGCTGCTCTCGCCAGTAAGCAAGCTGCTTCTCCAACACCTCACCTTGCAGCCACTCTCTCTGCCACACCGCATAGTCCGCATACTGTATGGGAAGTTCTGGTAACGGCGGAGGCTGGTCTGTCGAAAGCTCTGTCGAGAACCCTTCGTAAAGCGCTCGGAGTTCACGAAACAAGATACCTGCCGACCACCCGTCGCTCACGATATGATGCATCGTCAAGAGCAGCACATGCTCTTTTTCGCCCAGCCGCAGCAGAGAGGTTCGCAGCAGTGGGCCGGACTGCAAGTCGAATGGACGCTGGGCTTCTTCCAACACCCTGCGCCGTGCCTCCGCCTCACGCTCGTTCTCCTCTAACTGACTCAAGTCCACGATTGGTAGCCCGACACTCAAGCTCTCTGCGATGACTTGCACCGGATTACCATCCACCGTCGCGAACGTGGTTCGCAGGACCTCATGACGAGCGACGATAACGTCAAATGTCCGCCGCAGCGCTTCCACATTCAGGTCGCCGCTGATCCGAAAAGCGCGCGGTACGTTATACAAAAAGTTACCGGGTTCCAGTTGATCCAGAAACCACAGACGCTGCTGCGCAAACGACAATGGAATATTTTCCCGCCGTGTGACGGGCAGGATAGCAAGAGATTGCATGCTCTTTACCGATTGACGAGCGACCTCGATGCTGTCGGCCAGCCCGGCCACGGTCGGCGATTCAAAAATGCTGCGCAGAGGCAGTTCTACTTCGAACGTCGCGCGCGCGCGCGAGATGACCTGCGTCACGAGTAAGGAATGTCCACCTAATGCAAAGAAGTTATCGTGAACGCTCACTTGCTCAAGCCCGAGCACTTCGGCCCAGATTCCAGCCAGTACTTCCTCCGTCGGAGTCCGAGGCGGCACAAAATCCCTTCGCAACTCGGCCTGCTCTTGTTCAGGGTCGGGCAATGCGCGTCGGTCAACTTTGCCGTTGCGTGTCAACGGCAGAGCCTTCAGCAGAACGAACGTCTGCGGCACCATGTACTCCGGTAGTTTCTCTCTCAGAAATGCGCGCAGCTTATCCGTCTTCAACGCCTGCTCGTTGGCGGCGACGAGGTACGCGACGAGGCGCTTATCACCGGGTTGATCTTCTCTGGCGACGACGACCGCTTCCCTCACCGGCTCGTGCTCTCTGACGACCGCTTCAACTTCCGCCAACTCCACGCGGTAGCCTCTGATCTTCACTTGATCGTCACGCCGCCCGAGGAACTCGATCTGGCCGTCGGCCAAGTACCGCACCAGGTCGCCTGTTTTGTACATCCGTGCTTCGGCATGTTCGCTAAACGGGTCGACGATGAATCGCTCTCTGGTCTGCTCCTCCTGATGCAAGTACCCGGCGGCCACTCCTTCGCCGCCAACGTAGAGTTCACCGACGACGCCGGTCGGCACGACCTGTAGCTGCTCATCCAGAATGTACGCTTGTGTGTTCGCAATCGGTTTGCCGATAGGCACCGTCGCCGACTGCTCGGCTGACTGCTGCTGCTGCTCGTCGTTCGCCTCGCCTAAGTGATAAGTCAGCGACCCCACCGTCGTCTCCGTCGGCCCGTAATGGTTGATGATGCGGCACGTCTGACTTCCGCCCAAGCTCTCCCTGACCCGTCTGACCAGTTCCCACGAAAGCGCCTCTCCTCCGAAGACCAGATACCTTTGTGGCAACACACGCCGCCCACCGCTCGACGCCAGCAACGCGCTCAGGTGCGACGGCACGATCTTCAATACATCTACGGGATGCTGTTCGAGGTAGTGCGCGAAGCTTGTCGCATCGGTCGCCGCATCGTAGCTTATCAAGTGCAGGCATCCGCCGGATGTGAGCGCCGGGTAGATGCTGGTGTTGCCCAAATCCGCGCTGATCGTCGTCACCGACGCATACTGCCATTGCCGCGCCGCAGTAGACGCCGCGCCCCCGGTCTGCTCTTCGTTCGCTGCCGCCCGCTGATTCTCACCCGTGGCTCCGGGTTGCAACTGCTGCGAGATGGCATGTGTGTAGTTGACTAAGTTGCGGTGACGGACAGCCACGCCCTTCGGCACTCCCGTCGACCCGGAAGTGTAGATCACATAGACGAAGTCTTCAGGGGTTGCGACCGGTTCCGGATTGCTGAGCGGCGCACTCTCGATTTGATTCCGATCACGATCCAGACACAGCACGTGGCCCTCGTACTTCGGCAACTCCGCGGCCAATTTCGTTTCCGTCACTAACACGGTTGCCGCGGCATCGCTCAGTTGATGCGAAAGACGCGCCGCCGGATGGTCTGTGTTCAGCGGCAAGTAAGCTGCGCCGGCTTTGAGGATGCCAAGCACGCCGACCATCATCTGGATTGAGCGATCCATCAGCAGACCGACCACGGCTGATGGGCCGACACCGAGTTGACGTAAGTGGTGGGCTAACTGATTGGCCCTTTCGTTCAACTCGCCGTAGGTAATTTGTTGATCCGCAGAGACGATGGCCGGCGCATTCGGCGTGCGTTCAACCTGCGCTTCGAACAACTGATGAATGCAACGCTCGCGCGGATACTCAGCAGTCGTCTGGTTCCATTCCGAGATCAGTTGCCGACGTTGATGCTCGGTTAAGAACTGCAAACGGCTGAGCTGCGCTTCCGGTTGCGCGATGGCACTAGAGAGCAAATGCTGATAGTAGCCTGCGATCTGCTCGACGCTGGCGCGTTCATACGCGCGCTCGTCATATTCAATCTCCGCCAACAACGATTCCCCTACTCGCACGCAATTCAGCTTCAGCTTGAAGCGCTCAATCCGACTGTGCTGTCGCTCGAGATGGAATCGCACTCCACGCGCTTCATATGGTGCCGCCTCGCGTTGCTCGTATTGATAACCGATTCCACCGATGGCTAGGGCCTGCGAGTCACTACCGCTCGCGGCTTCCGACCCGTCGTAATAAGCTTCCCACTCTTTCGCTTCACTTACTTTTTCGCCCACCCGCGCGACGAAATCGATGAAGCGCGCGCGGCCCTCGATCTCGACGCGCACCGGCACCGCCTGGGCGAACAAACCAGCCGCGCCGCGCAATTCTTCGTACTTGCGCCCGTCTGAGACATAACCGACCGAGACCTCTGCCTGCCCGCTGAGCCGCCATAAAAGCGTCTGCCAGCAAGCCAGAAGCATCGCCTCCGGTGTGTCGCCACTGTGCGCTGCCAGCTTGCGGATACTATCCGCCACCGCCGCATCGATCCGCACCTCGACCCGTTCCGGTGCCGCAACATGAACCGCCGCGGCTTCCGTACCGGGCCGCGCTTCGAACGGCAATGTCACGGATGTTGGCGCGCCCGTCTCCTGCTTACGCCAGAAGTCTCTCCCTCGCTCGGCCTCCGCCTCAACGCTCTCCACCAACTCGTTTCGCCACTCGGAGAAATCAGCATACTGATATGGGTCTTCAGCGGATTGATCCCGTTGCGCGCCGTAGCATTGGCTTATTTCAATGAACAAGTTTCGCAGCGTCTGCGCATCCGCGCACAACGACGGCAACCCGATGATCAGTCCATGTCTGTCGGGCGACAGCGCGCTCAGCGTGGCGTGTAAAACCATTCCCCCTTCGAAGTCGATGCCGCGCACTCGCTCCTGCTCGTAGAGCTTCGTGAGCTTTGCTTCCTGCGTCTCTGCATCTTCCTCGCTGAGATCAATCTGCTGCCAGCCAAAGCTGCCGCTGTCGTGGATGACCTGCACCGGCACCTTGATCCCAGCCGTGCGATGAAAGCTGGTGCGCAGGATTTCATGACGCATCACCACTTCACTAATCGCCGAGTGCAGGCGCGCCACATCAAGCGAGCCGTCAATCATGATGGCGCAGACAGAGCAATAGGCAGTGCCGTCTTGTTGCAGCAACCACAGATGTTTCTGATACGAAGAGAGCCGATAACCCTCAATCACTTGGTCTTGAATTTGGCTTGTCATCTTTTATATTTAAGGCATCCAGGTCGATGCTAAACGTCCTTATTGTTAATCATTTCTCCCATCGCCACCACGATTTTTCGCGGACCTTCGAAGGGGTTGCGGCCATGTGCGATCAGCATATTGTCGAGCATCAGGATGTCGCCCTGCTGCCACGGGAAATTCACCGCTGAATCGAGATAGACTTTCATTATTTCCTGCATCACCGAATCCTCGATTGGTGAACCATCGCCGTAAAAACAGTTTCGTGGCAGGTCTTCTTCACGGAACATCGCCAGCAGCGACTCGCGTACTGAAGGCTCCAGACATGAGATGTGGTGCAACTGAACTTGATTGAAGAAAACCGTTTCACCCGTCTTCGGATGCTGTGCCACGGCGCGGCACACCTGACGGGTTCGCAAGCCGTCTCCATCCTTCCACTCAAAATCTATCGATGCCTTTTGGCAGTAATCTTCCACTGGTGATTTGTCCGTCGTTTGAAAGAATTCCTGCCAGTCGACATCTAATCCGTTGGTGTAATTACGAACATACATCACACCGTGCTGCGCGAATCGCTCTCTCACCTGTGGACTGAGTGATCGGTACACTTTGCGGCAATCGACGATTGGCGTTTCCCCTCCGTGCTGCGCCGCCATCACGCAATGAAACCATATTTTCATCGGCCAACGGTGCATGTGCGAACTCTCGTTGTGAAACAGGATCGGTTGGTTGGCGGGGTAAGGCGTCGAGGCATATACTTTACCGCCGACATCCTCACGCGGCAAATCGCCATATTCACCGAACAATTCAGGACAAATGGCCGAAGCCATTCGCTCAAATTCAGACACCGCTTTGATATCAAAACCGCGAAATAGAATGGCGCCGTGCTTTTGTAACTCCGTCTCGATGAACTCGCGATTATTCTTAGCCCAGTCCGCTAGATCAATGTCACTTACGCTAGGTTGAAACACCAGCGGGAGTGTCTCTCCCGGTTGTAAGTAACCCGACTTTACCGGATTGACTTGCGACAAGTTGACGGTTTTACGTCTCGCGCTCTTCAGCTTTTTGATCTGTGATTCTTCGCGTTCTTTGACTTCCATAGCTTGTTCCCTCTTTTCACTTTCCGTCAGCATCTCCAAGTCGCTCAACTGAGCATCGGGCTCGGCCACGATGCTTTCCAGCAGCGTCTCAAAATGGCCTGCCATTCGAGTCACGGTCGTGGCGTCAAAGAGATCGGTTTTGTACACCCAGTTGCCAATCAGTCCCGCTTCAGTCTCTTCGATGAACAGAGCTAAATCGAACTTTGACATTTCGCGGTCGAAATCCAGTTGACGCAAAGTCAGACCGGTTAACTTCAGTGGCTCTGTCGGCGCATTCTGGAGCACAAACAATACCTGGAACAGCGATGTGTGACTCAGGCTCCGCTCCGGTTTCAGCACCTCGACCAATTTATGAAATGATACATCCTGATGCGCATAAGCTTCCAATGCCATCTCGCGCACCCGCCCCAGCAATTCGCGGAAAGTGGGATTCCCCGACAAATCCGTCCGGAGCACCACGTGGTTGAGGAAGAATCCGATCAACCCTTCGGTCTCCGCACGGTTGCGATTGCTGACATCAGTGCCGACGCTGATATCTTCCTGACCACTGTAGCGCGCGAGCAGCGTCTGAAAGGCCGCTACCAGCGTCATAAAAATCGTGGCGTTTTCGTGACGGCTGAGATCGTTCAGGGCTTGCGATAAATGCTTCGGGAGCACTGCGAACTGACGCGCGCCGCGAAAATTCTGCACCGCCGGGCGTGGCTTGTCGGTCGGCAACTCCAACACCGCCGGCGCGCCCGCTAACTGCTCCTTCCAATATGAAAGCTGTTTGGATAAGCTTTCGCTTTGCGGCCCTTCTCTTTGCCACACGGCATAATCCGCATACTGTATCGGCAACTCTTCCAACGGCGATGGTCTGCCAGCGGAGAATGCTTCGTAGAGCGTTCCCAACTCACGAAACAGCACGCCCATCGACCATCCGTCGCTGATGATGTGGTGCAGCGTCAACAGCAGGATGTGCTCTTCTTCGTCAAGCCGAAACAGCCGCGCGCGCACCAACGGCCCCCGCGAAAGATCAAAGGGACGCTGCACATCCTCTGCGACCAACCGCAAAGCCTCCACCTCGCGCTGACTCTCCGCCAACCTGCCGAGGTCGATAATTGGCAGCGCCACGTTAAGACTTGGCGCAAAGACCTGCGCGGGGCGGCCCTGCACAACAGGAAAAGTAGTCCGCAGCGATTCGTGCCGAGCGACGATCCCATCAAGCGCCTGGCGTAAGGCTTCGACATTGAGGTGGCCCGTCAGTCGCATCGTGTCGGGAACGTTATAAGCTGAGCCGCCGGGTTCCAACTGGTCGATAAACCACAAACGTTCCTGCGCGAAGGAAAGGGGCAGTTCTTTGTCGCGCGAAGCGGGCGGGATGGGTGTATCCAGCAACATCTCATTCGAGTGCCGGGCCGCCTCGATTCTCTCGCTCAACGCTGCCGCTGTCGGCGACTCGAACAGAGAGCGCAACGGCAACTCGACCTGCAAACTTTTACGCACGCGCGAAATCACCAGCGTCGCTAACAACGAGTGCCCGCCTAACTCGAAGAAGTTGTCGTGTATACCGACCTGCTCCACCTTCAACACTTCCGCCCAAATCTCCGTCACCGCTGCCTCAACCGCGGTCCGTGGCGCCACGTACATGCCTTCCAACGCCGGCCTCGCTTCATCCGGCGCCGGCAACCCTCGTCGATCCACTTTCCCATTAGGCGTCAACGGTATCTCGTCCAACACGACATAAGCTGACGGCACCATATATTCGGGCAGCTTCTCCTTCAAGAAGCTGCGCAACTCACTGTCGGTCAGTTCCGCTTCGTTCTGCGCTGCCACCACGTACGCTACCAGCCGCTTGTCGCCCGGCACGTCCCCTCTGACGATCACCACCGCATCGCGCACCGCCGCAGATTGATTTAAAGTCGCTTCGATCTCGCCCAACTCGATGCGAAAGCCTCTCATCTTCACTTGATCGTCGATGCGCCCTAAGAATTCCAGATTGCCATCGGGTAGATACCGCGCCAAGTCACCCGTCTTGTAGAGTCGCGCCCCCGCCTCTGTGCTAAACGGATGTTTGACGAAGTGCTCGGCCGTCAACTCCGGTCGGTTCAAGTAGCCCCTCGCCACGCCTTCGCCACCAATGTATAGCTCACCGGACACGCCAACCGGGAGCGGGTTCAGATGGCTGTCGAGTACGTACAGTTGTGTGTTTGCTATCGGACGCCCAATCGGTACCGCGCCCGTTATATTCGTTTCACTAGCAGCCTCGTAGACGCAACACCCGACCACTGTCTCGGTCGGTCCATATTCGTTGATGATCCTCGTTTGCGGCGCGTGCTTTTGCCAAAACGAAATGCTTTCGCCCACCAGCGCCTCACCGCCAATGATTAGCGCCCGCGCCCGCCCGGACACTTCCGTAGCCGACAACTGTTCGGCCAGCACTTCAAGGTGCGAAGGCGTCAGCTTGATCAAACTGAAGTCGCCAGCACGACGGAGCGCAGCGCCAAGCGCATCAATCCCTTGATCCTCACGAACGAGGACTAAGCGCTGCCCGACCAGTAGAGGAGCGAACAAACTGGTGACGGTTAAATCAAACCCGAGCGGAGAATGCACCAGGGTACCGCTACCTTCGGCCACCCGATATTCCTTGGTGCACCAACACAGGTAGTTGACCAACCCCCGATGCGTAATCATGACCCCTTTTGGCTTTCCGGTGGAGCCAGAGGTGTAGATGACATAGGCGAGGTTCTCTGCCCTCGCTCCGCTCGCTAAGTTCTCGGCGCTCTGCTCAGCGACTTGCTGCCGTTCGGTGTCGAGGCATACCCTCTGTGTCTTAGAGGTAGACAGGCTTTCCGCCATACGTTGCTCGGTTAGCAGCACCGTCACAGCGGCATCCTCCAACATAAACGAAAGACGCTCCGGCGGGTACGCCGCATCCAGCGGTACATACGCTCCGCCAGCCTTCAAGATGCCGAGCACGCCGACCACCATCTCCACCGAGCGCTCCAGCATGATCCCGACCAGCACCTCTGGCCCCACGCCGCGCGCTTGTAAGTAGTGCGCCAGTTGATTCGCGCGCCGGTTCAATTCGCGATAAGTAAGTTGCTCGTCTTCATAGACCAATGCCACTGCATCAGGTATCCGCTCCACCTGCGCCTCAAATAGCTCGTGGAGCGTCTTCTCCCGTGGATACTCCGCAGCCGTGTCATTCCACTCGAAGAGCAACTGATGACGTTCCGCCGCCGTCAGCAACGGCAACTCTGACAATCGCTGGTCCGGGTCGGCAATGATGCCTTCCAGTAAGACCCCGAAGTGTTCGAGCATCCGTGTGATGGTTGATGCATCGAACAAGTCCGTGTTGTACTCTACTATCGCTCGCAGTCCTTCCGCCTCTTCGACTACAGATAGAAACAGATCAAACTTCGCCGTTCCGATGTCGATGTCCATGCGGCTGAGGGTCAGCCCAGCCAGCTCTAACGCTTGACGTGGAGCATTCTGCAACGCAAACGAGACTTGAGATAGCGGCGTGTGGCTCAGACTCCTTTCGGGCTGCAACTCCTCAACCAGCTTATCAAAGGGCACGTCTTGGTGTGCATACGATCCCAATGCCACCTCTCTCACCCTCCGCAGCAACTCACGAAACGTCGGATTGCCGGAGAGATCCGTGCGTAGCACCAGCGTGTTGATGAAGAACCCGATCAACTCTTCGGTCTCGGCGCGTGTGCGACCGGCGATGGGAGAACCCACCACGATGTCTTCCTGATTGGTGTAGCGCAAGAGCAACGTCTGAAAAGCCGCCAATAAAGTCATGAACAACGTCACACCTTCGTGCTGGCTGAGCCTCTTGACAGCTTCGGACAGATTCCCGGACAACATCGCGGATTGCCATGTCCCACGGAAAGTCTGAACCGGAGGGCGCGGGTGATCGGTAGGTAACTCAAGCACGGCGGGAGCGCCTGCCAGGTGTTGCTTCCAGTACGAGAGTTGCTGTTCCAGCACTTCGCCCCGCAGCCACTCCTGCTGCCAGACGGCATAGTCGGCGTACTGAATCGGCAACTCTTCGAGCGGCGATGGCCGGCCTGCGGAGAAAGCATCATAGAGCGTCGCGAGTTCCCGAAAAAACACACCCATCGACCAGTCGTCAGAGACAATGTGGTGCATCGTCAGCAGCAGCACGTGCTCTCGCTCGTCCAGACGCAACAAGTTGGCTCGCACGAGCGGGCCTTGCGTTAAGTCGAACGGGCGCTGGGCTTCGTCAATGGCCAGCCGATGGGCCTCCGCTTCACGCTCGGCTTCCGGCAGTTGACAAATTTCGATTACCGGCAGCGACACTCTGAGAGTTGGAGTAATAACTTGGATCGGGCTTCCATCCGTGTTAGCAAAGGTGGTACGCAGCGACTCGTGGCGGGCCACGATAGTATCAATGGCCTGCCGCAAAGCCTCCATGTTGAGAGCACCGTTTATCCGGACTGCCAGTGAGAGGTTAAAGAGGGAGATATCTGGCGCCAGTTGATCCAGAAACCATACCCGCTGTTGGGCAAAAGATGCGGGAAAGACAAAGACTTCCTTGACCATTGTTATCCTTAAATAGAAATTACTTACTCCGAAAACGCAAGACTTGTTGGTGGGGAATTGAAAGAAAGACCTGGTGGATTACGGTCTCGCTGTCGCCAAACAGGAGCCAGGGTGATATAGCTGTGAGGCCCCTCCTTAAAACCCTCGCCCGCCTCGTACCCTTTATTAATCAAGATTCTCTGTACTTCCTTCCGTTGATACTCATAAAACGTTATCCAAAAGTGCTCTCCCTCCAATACGGAACTCTCCTTATCGTAGTCCCAATCCCAAAACGACAGGTCAAATTTTTTCCCACTAATTACGTGATCATCATTATTATCGATGATTGTCTTATCTTCGCCACCGAGGACTGTCACAACTTGGAACCTCCTTTCGTGAGCCTCGTCTAGATAGAATTGTATAGGGATGGAGGCGCGTGCATCAAAGGAGTAAACTTTGACGACGCCGTCTTTAATGACTTCGGCTTGCATCATTTGATGATCCAAGGCGTCCCATTCAACCTTGTGGTTGCTGAAGCGCGGCGAGAAGTTTTCGCCGTTCAATGCTTTGAAGCCAGCTACAGCGGCCCATCCCACTATGAGGAGCATCATAGCGGTTTTCACCCAATTCGGGCGTAGCCGCTGTACGGCCACAGCCACTAGAATCATGTAGGGCACAGCTATAAAAATAAAATAGCGCGGATGCCAAACTGATTGTGGGAGTACTTGGCTGACAGAGAAAGCAAAAGCAATGGGCAAGAATGAAGACAACGAAAGCAACCAGAAAGTATCAGATCGCCTTTTGTCCTTCGCTCTGGTTCCGCTAAAGATGGGCCAAGCCCACAACAGTATCGGAGAGCCGAACAAGAGAAACCGCAAATGAGTATTAAAGCGGAAAATAAGTTCTCCATTAAGGATCGCATAGTATTCAAGGAGGCTGTACAAATCTGGCCGTTCAATCCAACCGATTTTATGAGCCAACCCTTTTTTCATCACTGCGACCTGAGCCACCGTATAGGCCCAAGGGCTAAAGCATAGGATCAGAACCGCTATGGATATTGCAAACAATGGCAATTTTCGACGTCTCCAAAACAGCACGAGGATGAATTCCGTTCCGACGACCAGCCAGCCATAATAATGGGTATATACAAGCAGTAAGTGGACCACAAACAATGTCATGAGGTGTCTCTTTGCCGCATCTGTGGGTGAATTGAAAAATCGGACGAAGAGCCATAGCGAACAAAGAGTTAAGAACAGCAACAAGCTGTACATCCGCAGTTCTTGGGCGAAATAAATTAAATACCCGTTGACAGCTATCAGCACCAGCGCCAAATTCATCTCTGAGGGGCGTAGCTTTAATTCCCTACACAGGAGAAAGAGCGGGAACAGCGTGGCGACCGAGATCAGGAACGGGAATAACTTGAGCCACAGCAAGGACTCCCCGCCAATAGTGATCCAGAGCTTAAGCAGCATGTAGAACAACGGCGGGTGAACGATGTCCCCTGCCACATAAGCGATCAAACCGCTCCAGTTATGACGGGCTGCCAGTAGACTGAAGATTTCATCGGCCCACAAGCTGTAGGTAGTAAGATGCCACAGCCGAGACGCGACGAATAATCCCACTGTTAAAACGAATATGGCAGATACAGCTTTGGTAAAGGTCGGGGCAGCGCGCTCATCCGCCTTCGGCAAGGGCTGATTGAACTTATTGCTGAATCCCGCCACGTCGTTGTCTTGCTCTACCATAATGAAGTTCCTATTTGTTACTAGCGCATGAGTAACAGTTCCGGCAAAGGCGCTCGTCAGGTCTTCGACTTTTCGCTGAAAGTTTTAGCTCGTCTTTCAAAATTATTTAGCGCATTACAGCGGTTCTCAGTCGGGTCGCTACCTCGTAGCCGCAGTGGTAAACTATCAGCGAATGGCAGTTCCCGCACCGTAAGGACCGAACACTCTCTTTGCCCAATGCTCTCTCATGTCCTTCCCTTAAACTTCAGGAACCCCTAGCACTCCTTCCGAGGAGACTTTTACGCGATGCGCCTGCCGAGAGACCGGTATGATTGCTGGTACCCGAAGTTCTGTGCCGTTGCCCTGAGCCTTTTCGATTGACTCGGAGAGTCTAGCGATTGTTGGCCCCTCGAAGAAGCTGCGCAAGGGCAACTCCACGTGCAAAGCTTGGCGCACCCGCGAAATGGCTTGCGTGGCGAGCAATGAGTGTCCACCTAACTCAAAGAAATTATCGTTTATCCCGACACGTTCCACGCCCAACACTTCCGTCCAGATTTTTGCGAGGGACTCTTCAACCGCGGTCCGCGGCGCAACAAAGATCGTCTCCACTTCGGGCCGCGCCCCGTCCGGCTCGGGCAACGCCCGGCGATCCACCTTCCCGTTGGGCGTCATCGGCAGAGCCTTCAGCATCACGAAGGCCGACGGCACCATGTAGTACGGCAGCGCTTGTGCCAAGTGGTTGCGCAGCGCCGTCACGCTGACCTCCGCCGCCGGCACGACGTAGGCCACAAGCTCCAAGGCGTCGGTCAGGAGCTTTCTGGCGATGACCTCCGCTTTAGCAACCGCCGGATGCTTCAGCAGTTGACTCTTCACCTCGCCCAACTCCACCCTGAATCCCCTGATCTGTACTTGATCGTCAATCCTCCCAAGATAGATCATCTCGCCACTCGAAAGCAGCTTTGCTAAATCGCCTGAGCGGTACAAGCGTTCTTCTGCCTTGTAGGGGTTCAGGACGAATTTCTGCCGTGTCAACTCGTCCCGGCCTAAATAACCGCGACCGACGCCGACGCCGCCGACGCATACCTCTCCTATCACGCCGACTGGAAGCAGCCGTAGGTCGGCGTCCATGATGTAGGTCGTAGTTGTCGGGATCGGCCTGCCAATATTGCTCACATTCTCTTCGATCTCCGCGTCGGTGATCTCTTTGAATGTGACGTGCACGGTTGTCTCGGTGATTCCGTACATGTTGATCAGCTTCACCGCCGGGTAGGCCTTCTTCCATTCCCGCAGTTGAGCGGGGTGCAGCGCCTCGCCGCCGAAGATGACGTAGCGCAGCGCCAGCCCCGCTTGACGCTCAAGCGCCTGCCCCATCACGTTATCGAAGGCCGTCGGCGTCTGGTTCAGCACCGTCACCCTTTCCTCAAGTAGCAGACCGAGGAACAGCGACGGGTCCTTCATCACTGGCTCGGCCACGACCACTAATTTACCGCCGTAAAGCAACGCCCCGTACATCTCCCACACCGAGAAGTCGAAGCAGTAAGAGTGGAACATCGTCCACACGTCCGTCTCGGTGAAGCTGAACGGCAGCTTGTCGTTAACCAACAGTCGCACCACATGACGGTGTTCTAGGAGAACCCCTTTCGGCTTCCCCGTCGATCCAGATGTGTAGATGCAGTATGCAAGGTTGTCTGCGCCGGCGCTTGGACTCGGAGTCGTGGTCTCTTGTGTACAAATGCCCTCGCCATCCGCATCCAGCAGAATTACTGACTTGACCTTCACTGGAACGCTGTCCAGCAGTGCCTGCGTCGTGATCAGATGCGACACTCCTGAGTCTTCCATCATGAATCGCAACCGATCTTCTGGGTATGCCGGATCCATCGGCAGGTAGGCGCCCCCGGCCTTCAGCACTCCCAACAGCGCGACAATCATCTCGGCCGATTTGTTCAAACACATCGCAACCAGCGTATCCGCCTTCACCCCTTGGTTTCTCAGGTGATGCGCCAATTGATTGGCTCGTTCATCCACTTCCCGATACGTCAGCCGGGTGTCTCCAAATACTACCGCCGTGTTACCCGGACTCCTCCTCGCTTGCTCCTCAAATAACTGGTGAATCGTTTTCTCTTCGGGATATGAGGCCTGCGTCGAGTTCCAAGCTACGAGTTGTTGACGTTCTTCATCCTTGCTGTGCAGCTTGACGTCGTCATCACGATGCGCCGGATCGGCCGACTTCTCATCCAACATCAC
>JACDEG010000494.1 GCA_013816505.1 Pyrinomonadaceae bacterium
AGGCCGTTATAATCAATTGGTCGTTCATGCTTGGCTCCACCTCTCATGATGTGTTTGGTCACCATCATTCTCAGGTGTGGGCCGCATGAACGGCAACTAGCAATCAAGGTATCTATATAGCCACGGTCCATCACCAAATAAGCGCCGGGTTGTAGAATGAGCATGTCGAGGATGTTGATCTCGTGGCCGCTGCCCGCTGTAATATCGAGAAATACGGGGATATTTGTCCGAACTTCGAGAAGCGTGTGGAGTTTGACAGCCGCTTTCGCAACTCTGAACTGCGCCCATGGAAAGAGGCAGAGAGACAGATCGATGACGGTTGCATCCAGCGCATCGAGTGCCGCCGAGAGATCCTCTCCGAAGTCTATTTCGAGCGCAGAGTCTGAGTAGAGAGAGCGGGCCAGATGGATGAGCGAATGGGCGAAGTCGGCGAAGATTCTCCAATCGCGCCGCTCGTTGGCGTCTGCCAGCGTGGAGCGCTTGACCCGATGATGAAAGCCCATGTGGTAGAGCTTGGTGGGGAGAGCGCCCAAAGAGTCTTCCAGATCGCGCAAGCTTTCTCTGAAGGTGAGCTGAGCGAAAGCCATGGCGAGGAACTGATCCCAACAGGAGAAAGCTCTGACTCCACGGTTGCCCTGGTAGCGATCTACGCAGCGACGAAACTCGTTGTGAGAAAGATGTCGGATGAGTTGAGCGAAAACGGTCTGACCTTGATTCATAGGTGTCCTCCTGAGAAGTTGATCCCAGGAGGGTAAGGCCACAAAAGGGCGAATGAGAGTTGAAATCGTTTCGGCTCAACATTGCAGATAAGGCAGTGAGATACAATGATTTGCAGTTTGTATAAAGCTGTTTACCCGGACACTAATGCTTGATTTTATACATTCCATAAGTATAATTGTTTAGTGGCGTATATGAATGCACCAACTGTGCAGGCTTTCACCCTTGTCGCGATACAACGGGTGCAATGAGTTGCAGAGAGGAAACCATATGATGGCTTTTAAGCGCGCATCAATAGCATTGATCACCCTAGTTGTTACAGTTACTGTACTCGTATTTGCTACGAGAAACTCATCCGTGAAGGCGTTCTTCACGCTTCAATCCTCAGCCGTGACCGTTGAAGAGGGTACACTTTTGTATTACGCACATGTAGCGCAATCGAATAATCTGGGTGAGTATAACATTAGTGCCGGAGTAGCGGATTTTCCCCTTCCGTCCTGGGATGACGCCATAGCAAACTCGAACATTGTAAGAGCCCGGCTCCTTGACTCAAGGAGCTACCCTATTGGCTATGAGGTTAACGGTAACTACGCAGACAGGGGCATTGTAACTTGGCACAAGTTCAAAATTTTAGAGTGGTGGCGACAGTCGCCTTCATGCATGGGCTGCGGGGATGGTTACGAAGTGCCCGCAGATATGTTACCTCTTAATTCAGATGAAGTTTTAGTGCAAATGCCTCAGGGGACACTTTTCTACGATGGCGTGTTGTTGCGCAGCACCGATCACAACTGGGCAGGGTATGAGTTCACGACCGGCGCCAGGGAATATGTGATTTTCTTCCAACGTGATGCATCCGGACTGGTCGCGCGTCTATGGTTGGGGCCTAACTCAGTATATGGATATGCCCTGTATCAGGATGGCACCCCTTACAATGATGATTTTGGACCCGCCGTACAACCTTCATCGTATAGTGACGAAATACAAAGACGATACGGTGGTTCGAGGAGCCAGTTCAGAGCATCACTGTGATGGTGGCTTTTGGACTCACTATACTCCTAATCGCTTCGTGTGATGGGAGATAAAGACGGTCACCATAACGGTTTCGTAACCGTTCACGGGGTGGAAAAAGATAAACAATTAAGAGCAAACATTTGATAATCTTTGTCTATGGAGAGTGAACCTGGGAAAAGTCCATTCCTGGAAATACCTGATGCCGATTGGGAACAGACTCCTCAATCTGTCCAGCGGTTCATCTTCTCTGTGGTTAAGCGCTGTGAAGAGATTGTCCAGCGAGTTGTCGATGTCGAACAGAAGTTGACGGGTCTTGAAGAAGAGAACCGCCTGTTGCGAGAGAAACTGGCCGGTCATTCTTCTAATTCCTCTCGTCCTCCATCCACCGATCCACCAACCGTACAGCGTCAAGGGAAAGAGCCAACCGGAAAGAAGCGTGGAGCGCAGCCAGGTCACAGCGGCCACCAGCGCCAACTGCTGCCAGTCGAGCAGTGTGCGCAGGTCGTGGATCATTATCCCCGGCAGTGTCGTCGGTGTGGCAATGCGCTGAGTGGCAAAGATACCGAACCTCTGCGTCATCAGGTCATCGAAGTCCCTCCCATCACTCCAGCGGTGGAAGAACATCGTTTGCACCGGCTCACCTGTCAGGGCTGTGGAGCACAAACGTGTGCCACGCTTCCCGCAGCGGTGCCTCAGACTGGCTATGGGCCGCGCGTCGTTGCTGTGGTCGCTGTCTTCGGCGGGCTCTACCGCCTCAGCGAGCGGATGACGCAAGCGGCGATGAGTGATCTGTTCGGGGTCGAGATGAGTTTGGGCAGCATCAATGCGGTGCGGCAGGAAGCCAGCCTGGCGATCGCGGCTCCGGTTGAGCAAGCGCGTACTTTCGTCCAGCAGCAAGAGGTCGTGCAGGCTGATGAAACTGGCTTTATCCAAGGCAATGCGGACGGCCACAATCCGACCAGGCGCAAAGCCTGGCTGTCGGTAGCTGTGACAACTCGGGTGGTGGCCTTTCGCCTCAGCCTGAGTCGTGGACAAGATGCGGCGCGCGCGCGCTGTTGGGAGCCGCGTTTGCGGGCATCTTGATTTCGGATCGCTGGAACGGCTACAACTGGGTGAGCCGCCTCAAGCGGCAGTTGTGTTGGGCGCATTTGCAGCGCGAGTTTCAGAAGATGGCCGAGCGCAGCGGTGAAAGCCAGCGCATCGGCCAAGCGTTGCTTGCCGAAGAGAGCCAACTGTTTCACTACTGGCATCGCGTCAGAGATGGGACGCTTGCGCGGTCGAGTTTCCGACTCTATGCGGGAAGAATCCGGCAACGAATCAAGCGCTTGTTGGCGGAAGGTGCGGCTTACGCACCTCGCAGAGGTGACGCAAGTGAGCGTGCTCGTACGTCTCGGAGATGCCGCGAGTTGTTGAAGGTCGAAGAGGCGATGTGGCTGTTTATCCGTGTGGCAGGAGTCGAACCGACCAACAATGCGGCGGAGCGCGCGATTCGTCCGGCGGTGTTGTGGCGACGGACCAGCTTTGGGGCGCAAAGCGCCGAAGGCGGTGAGTTTGTGGCACGGATGCTGACGGTGGTGATGACGTTGCGAGCGCAGCAGAGGAATGTGCTCGAATACATGACGCGAGCGTGTCATGCGGCGAGGCAAAATATTGCCGCACCATCGCTGTTGCCGAAACTGTCTGACATTGAAGGTCATCAATTATTGGCTGCCTAATACCCGTGAACGGTTACGTTTTAAGTTTCTTCAATACCGTGTCAGTCACAACTGACGGAAGCCTGACGATCAATGCCGCATCCCTCTCTTTCCAATCTAAACTCTTTGCTTGATCCGACAACACTGCTCCCGACACTTTCAAGCCTGCGGGAATAACCACCTCAAAAGGATAGCCTTTGATCTGATTCGTGATCGGGCAGAAAATAGCCAACCCGACCTTCCGATTGTATGCGGCAGGGGAGAGGACAATAGCCGGTCGCCTACCAGCCTGCTCGTGTCCGGCTTGTGGGTTAAAACTAATCCAAACCGCGTCTCCGCGATCAGGAATGTATGCCATTACCAAGCCTCTTTTCCGAGAGCATTTCCGGTATCAATCTCGTCATGCAAGTTGTGCTTCGTGACCTTCGCTAGCAAATCTTCGAGGGTGAATTCCGGCTCCGCGACGGGGGCGACGATAATTTTCCCCTCCTCTAAAGAAACTTCGACCATCGAGCCTTGCTCAACCTTTGTTTCGACGGCAAAGGATTTTGGGATGCGCAGAGCAAGACTGTTACCCCATTTTTGAATTTGCACTTTCACGGTAAGCCTCCCTTTGTATCTACAAGGAAGATACGTAGTGGAACGGGATTTCGCAATCACCGAGATTAAGAATGTGGAAAGCATAACGCCATTTGAGCGTCAGCCCGCGCCGCGCCATCTTATCGGCAAGTGGGAAAAGGCGCGCTGAACAGAACCAGACACGCGCGTTGATGACGGGCTATCGTCCGCACGACGCTGCTATTTCCCTATCTTCCCGATGCAGTAAAGATTCTTCTCGCCGCGAATGAAAATCTGGCCGTCGGAGATGGCCGGGGAGGCGTAGACCGGCTCGCCGACAGAGTTGGTGCGGATGACTTCGTGCTTCGGGCCGGCTCTCAGCACAAACGTATCGCCGTCCTCGCTGGTGAGCAGAAGTTTGCCGTCGAAGGCTACGGGCGAAGCGGTGAACGTCGCGGGCACGGGGACGCGCCCGCCTTCGTACCGCACCTCGCCCGTGCGCGCATCGAGGCAGGTCAGAATTCCCTTGTCAGTCATCAGATATAAGTTGTCGCTGTAAAGAATCGGCGAAGGCACGTAGGCCGTTCCCTTCGCATAACTCCAGACAACGTTGGAAGGTGCCGAAAGGTCTCCGCTTCCGCCGAGCCGCACAGCGTAGGCGACTTTGGCGGGATACCCCGCCGAGATGATGACCAAGTCGCGCGTCGCCACCGGACTCGGAATTGAGTTACTTTCCAGGCCCTTGCTGCGCCACAGCTCTTTGCC
>JACDEG010000495.1 GCA_013816505.1 Pyrinomonadaceae bacterium
CGGCGGTCGGACGGATGAGCTGAGCCGGCAGCGTAGCCTCATCATCGACCGCTCCTAAAACCCGCGCCAGAATTTCGGCTTTGGCGGCCCCGGTGACAATGAAGATGATGTCGCCGGCGTGGTTTATCACTGGCAGCGTCAGCGTGAGGCGAAATGCGTTGAGCTTTTCGACCCAGTTGGCGGCTACCCACGCGGTCTGTTCAACGAGTGCGCGCGTGCCGGGAAAAAGTGACGCAGTGTGACCGTCATCGCCCATCCCCAACAACATTAAGTCAAACTCCGGCCACGTCGCGTCGCCGAAGAAAGCGCGCAAGTCGTCTTCGTACCGGCGTGCGCTCTCGTGTGGTTCACGCTCGCCTTCCATGCGGTGAACTAGCTGCAGTGAAACGTCGAGGTGCCGGAGCATCGCTTCGTTCGCCATCCGGTAATTGCTGTCGGGATGATCGGGCGGCATACAACGCTCGTCGCCGAAGAAGAAATGTACTTTCCGCCAATCGAGCGTCGGTCGGAAGTCACCGCCCGCGAGCAGTTCATAAACCCGCTTCGGGGTCGAGCCACCGGCAAGCACGACGCTGAAACACCCGCTTCGATTGATGGCCGCGCGACCCTTTTCGACGAACGCCTCGGCGACCGCCCGCGCGACACTTTCGGCATCGTCATCAACACGCACGGCGGCGAATGTGTCTTCCCTATCCATCAATCCACCCGGCCCTGATTCAACGCGCACCGCGCCGCGCCGTACAGCGAAGTCTTATTGTCGAGGATGACATGCACCGGCATCGACGCCACGAGGTGCTTCATCCGTCCCTTGTCCAGAAAGGTTTTGAGGAACGCGCCGTCCTTCATCTTTTCGAGAATTTTCGGCGCGATGCCGCCGCCGACAAAGACGCCGCCGACCGACTTCAGAATCAGCGCCAAATTTCCGGCCATCGCGCCGTAGATTTCCACGAACATGTCGAGCGCCTCCATCGCCAGTTCCGACTCTTTCGCCAGCGCCGACTTCGAGATTGCGGCGGAAGGGTCTTCCGCTGCTCTGATCTCCATGGCAAGTTCCGGCATTTCACCGGCGAACCTTTTGTCGAGCAGGAATGAGTAGATGTTCAGTAGCCCCGGCCCCGACAGAATGCGTTCGTAGCTGACGTGGCCGCCGACTTTTTCCGTCAGCCATTCGAGCAGATCACTTTCGAGCGCGGTGCGTGGCGCAAAGTCGATGTGACCGCCCTCGGAGGGCATCGGGTGATAGTGTGCGCCATCCCAGAAAATGCCGGCCACTCCCAGCCCAGTGCCCGCCGCGATGAGCGCGCGGTTACCGTGGCGTGGCGGACTGTCGCCGGGGTTCACCGTGTGCAACTGCGCAGGCGTGAGCGTCTCGACGCCATAAGCCATCGCTTCAAGGTCGTTAATTAAAGCCGCGCTCTTGACGCCGAGCGCCCCGGTCAAGCCTTCCGTGCTCACCGCCCACGCGAGGTTGGTTGCGTCGACGCGCCCGCCGATGACCGGCCCGGCGATGCCGAAGCAAGCGTGCGTCAAGTGGGGCCTGTGCTTTGCCACGAACTCGTCGAGGATGGCGTCGAGTGAAATGTATTCACTGCTCGGAAAACTTTCCAGCGTGGTGATGGTACCGATGCTGCGCCCGTCGCTTTCGAACAGCGCGATGTTCGTTTTGGTGCCGCCTATGTCCCCGGCGATAATCATAAGTTCTTTATCCCGCTAAACCTCAGTTTGACACCCAACCGCAATGCTGCCCCGCCGCCGGCAACCCACGGTTAAGGATTGAAGACAAAACAACTTCACCGCTCGCGGACACCGAGGACGCCAAGCAGACATATAGCTTTTCACTTGATTGATGATGCGGTCTTTGATTTCTCCGCGCCCTCTCTGGGTCCGCGAGCGGTGAAATTCGGGGAAGTTATTTAATTCGTAATCCCAGGCAAGCACCGGCTAAAGATCCCACTATGGCCGCATCAATGTTTCATCGTGATATGTCGCTGGCGCATCGCGCCGACGAGATGAGCGGCGGCGGTGACTGCTTTTTCATAGGCTGCGTCGCGAATCAGAAAACTTAACTCCCGACTGAGGCGCTCTCCCTCACGCCGCACTTCATATGGCAGCACACGCCCGACCGCCAACTCTTCCCCGCCGATGCTGATTCCGGTCACAAGCTTCGTTCCTTCAGGTCTGAGCGCGACGTGGAACCGCGCCTCCGCGCCCGCGCAGGTCAGCGAGATGGCGAGGATGCGGGATTCGCCCGCTTCCCCGGTCGGCGTCGCGCGCAACCGAACGCTGACGAGGCGTGCGCCCGTCTGCATCGTGAAGCGAAGCGCCTCATCCTCTCTGACCACTTCCACCGACTCCGTCTGCCAGCCAAGTTGCGCGCCCAACCACCCGACGACGAGCAGCGCCCGCAACGTGATCGCGCCTGAAGAAGCATCCGGCTGTTCGTAGATAATTTCTAATTGATCGATCTGGTCGAGGTGCGTCCGGTACTCCGGCACGTCCCAGAAGCTTGCGAGCAGCGTACGCCACGCAGTCAGTTGCCCCCAACTCAAATCACTGAGTTTCACTTTCGACTGTGGCGCACTAATCATTTCCGCCAGACGCAGGAAATTCTCATCTGGGTGAACGAAAGAAGTCGAATCAATCACCACCCGATCCGCCGTCGCGGCGAGCCGCTGAAACAGTTTGTCGTCGAAGTCAGGCACATCTTTCCACCACAGAAAGACCGGCACGTCCGGGATCAACAGCGGCGCGACCGCACTGGCCAGAGTCTCGCCGGCGACACCGCCGGCTTCAATCGTAATCTGCTCACCGCAAATCTGCTTCGCGCCTTTGCGCGACAACTGGCAGCGCGTCGAGACGTACGCATCCAGCTTCGGCTCGCCGCCCTGGTCTATGACCAGCACCAGCACGCGGGCGGGATGCTGCTCGATGACATCGTCGAGCACCTCGTCGACCTTCGCGCGGCTGTCAGGGTGCAGCGTACACGCCACCAGATTCAGCACGCACGCCCGCGTCACGCCCGACGCTGCCGCATCCTCGCGGCCCTCGTCGTCTTCATGACCGTCGGTCGCCGTCGACCACATCGCCGTCAACTCCTTTTCGAGCCGCGCGACTTCAATTCCTTTCGCCGCCGAGAGCGCGACGGAGTGTTCCTGCGTTTCCATATCGATTACGCTAAACAGTTTTAAGTTTTGAGTTTTCGGTTTTCAGCTCAAAACTGAAAACTGATTACTTTTGCCTTTTTACTTTTGCCTTCCTACTTTCACGGCCTGCGCCAGTGACGACTCTGACTCTCAATGAGTTTGTGAGAAGCTTCCGGCCCCCACGTCCCGGCCTCGTAGTTCGGGAAGCCGGCTTCCGCTTTCACCGCCTCCCACTCGTCGAGAATCGGCATCACGAGTTCCCATCCGCGCTCGGTCATGTCGTTGCGCGCGTACAGCGTCGAATCGCCGAGGATGCAGTCGAGAATCAAACGCTCGTAGGCCTCGGCGAGTTTGACGCCGAACGAAGCGCCATAACGGAAATCCATGTTGACGCTTCTGATGCGCGTCGATTGTCCCGGCACCTTCGCGGCGAAGCGCATCGTGATGCCTTCATCGGGCTGGATGCGGATCACGAGTTGGTTCGGCGTCACCCCTTCCAGCATCTCTTCGCCGAAAAGTTGTAGCGGCGCGGCCTTGAACTGAATCGCGATTTCGGTGACGCGCTTTGGCAGACGCTTACCGGAGCGGACGTAGAACGGCACGCCCGACCACCGCCAGTTATCGAAGTACATCGTAATCATCGCGAACGTTTCGGTCGTCGAGTCGGGCGCCACGTCCTTCTCTTCGCGATAACCGGGAACAGACTTCCCGGTTATCGCGCCGCGGCCATACTGCCCGCGCACGCACTCGGCGTGTACACGCTCCGGAGTAAACATCCGCGCCGCCGACATCACTTTGATCTTCTCGTCGCGCACCGCCTCAGCTCCAAGATGCGCGGGCGGCTCCATCGCAACCAGCGAAAGAACTTGGAAGACGTGGTTCTGAATGATGTCGCGCATCACACCCGCCTTTTCATAGTAGCCGCCGCGCCCCTCGACGCCGACGGTCTCGGCGTTGGTGAGTTGGACGTGGTCAATGTACTGGCGGTTCCACAGTGGCTCGAAGATTCCGTTCGCAAACCGGAAGACGAGCAGGTTCTGCACCGTCTCTTTACCGAGGTAGTGGTCGATGCGGTAGACCTGCGATTCGTCGAGGTATTTCAGGATACGCGCGTTCAACTCGCGTGCGCTCCGCAAATCGGTGCCGAATGGTTTCTCGACGATCACGCGCACCCACGACTTGTCGTCGCGCGGCTTGGTCAGCCCAGCGTCGCCCAACTGCTCGATGGCATCGGCGTAATTGTCGGGCGCGACCGAGAGGTAGAAGAGTCGGTTGCCCTGCGTCCCGCGGTCTCGGTCGATCTGTTCGAGTAGGCGGGCGAGCTGTTGATAACTCTCAGGCTTGTTGATGTCCGAAGGCAGGTAGTACATCCCCTGCGCGAAGGATTGCCAGACCTCTTCATCGACCTGTTTCTCTTCGGTGAACTCAATGACGGCCTGCTTCATCCGGTCGCGGTATTCGTCGTGGCTCATCGGGGTGCGGCTCAGTCCGACGATGGCGAACTCGGCGGGTAGGATGCGCTGCTGCACCAGACGGTAGAGCGCCGGCAGCAGCTTGCGCTTTGCCAAGTCACCGGACGCGCCGAAGATGATGAC
>JACDEG010000496.1 GCA_013816505.1 Pyrinomonadaceae bacterium
GGAACAACCTCGCTTTAACGGGACACGCCGTTGCCAGCATTGAGGAGATCATTCAAAGTGGTCAGCACAGCGTCGAGCACTCTTTCTCCCCACCACTCGATAACTATACCGCCGAGCAGCGCAAAGAGTTGTTCAGGCAGTTGGCCGAAAAGAAGATTGCCATTGTGCCGACGCTGATAAATGGCGAAGGCTCACTCTTGGTTGCTAACGAACGGGCGGCCTTAATAGTCGATGATACTCGTGGGGCACTTGATAGCCGCCGGAAATACTTGTCCGGTTACTTGATTGAGGACTGGCGCGAGCAGGTCGCTGAAAGAAAAGAGTTTTCGTTTGATTTTAAGAAGTTCGTGCCGAGCTTGCTGCGTGATTTGCGAGAGATGCGCGAATCTGGAGTCCGGCTAATGCCCGGCACCGATGTCGCCGTCGTGCTGATTTACCCCGGCTTCAGCCTTCACGATGAACTACGATTGTTGGTTACGGAAGTGGGTATCACTCCGATGGAAGCTTTAGTGAGCGCCACACGGCATCCGGCGGAGTTCTTTGGAATGCAGTATTCACTTGGAACAATTGAGAAAGGTAAAATCGCCGATCTGGTATTGCTTGAAGCCAATCCACTTGATGAAATTAGCAACACTCGGAAGATCACCGCAGTCGTAGTCAACGGTCGATTCCTTCCCAAATCTACGTTACAAAGAATGCTGGCTGATGTGGAAGCTGCTGCTAGCAAAAAGTAATAATCGAGATGATGGTGGAGACGCGGGCGTAGCCGAGCAGCATTGCACAAAGATATCGCCAATGATTTTAGTAAAGCAACAGGATTACGCAACGCAACAACCCTCGCAAACCGGGCACCGGCTCATTTGTTGCAAAACCGCTCGTTTATGCAACTGATCAAGCGGCATGGCGGGAAAGCTTATGGACCGGATCAGTAAACCTTGTGCGACGGCTCGTTACTCGAGAGCCAGATTTCAGTCCTCTTCCGAAAGTCCAGTCAGTTGGTCCATACTCGAAGAGTACGCCAAATAACGTGCAAAGTTCTACGCCAGATAATTTGCAAAGTGACACCAAAAAGCTGTTTTATTAGGCTTAAAATAGCTTACGATAATGTGCCTTTATGGAAAGGTATTTGGGAGGGAAGTCACGTGTGGTAAACTGATCCTGATCGTTCGCTCCAAGTCGTCTGACGGAGGGGTAAGATTTTTATGGACCTCGAAATCTCATCGCTGCTTACGCGCTCGCCGGAGCTACGGCACGACCGGATGCGTATCGCCGGCACCGGTATCACCGTTCACCGCATCGCCATCCTCTCGAACCTCGGCCACAGCCCGGAAGAGATCGTCCGTAAGTATAAACACCTGACGTTGGCTGGCGTGCACGCTGCGCTCGCCCACTATCATGCGAACCGCGCTGAGATTGAAGCTGAAATCTCTGCTGACGAGGCGGAAGCGGCGAATCTCGAAGCCGAGTTCGCGCGCCAGCCGCAAATCGCTTAGATGCCGATCCGCTTGTACCTCGATGAAGACGCGATGGACGACGATCTGGTGCAAGCCTTGCGCCTGCGCGGTGCCGATGTCGAAACAGTGCTCGATGCTCATCTTGCCGGCCGCCCCGATGACGAGCAACTCGCGTATGCCAGTTCCGTCGGACGCACGCTCTACACCTTCAATGTCAGCGACTTCATGACGCTCCACTCCGCGTACATGGCGGCGGGACAGACGCACGCCGGTATTATCTTCGGTCAACAGCAACGTTACAGCGTTGGCGAGCAGATGCGGCGTTTGCGACGCTTGATCGCACTGCGTTCGGCTGAGGCGATGCAAAACAACTTTGAGTTCCTGAGCAGTTGGGGTTAATCGAGAATCGTGCGATGAGCGACATGGCTTTGGTGCGCAGTCGGTTGACGGCTGCGGAAGCGCAAGCGATAAGGATGGTGCTGGACGGATTGCCGAGTGCGCACAGCCGCCGCGCTTACGAGCGCGCGCTGGTGGACTTCTTCCGGTGGCACGCGAGTGCCGGAAGACCTGCGCTCAATAAAGCACTGGTCCAACGCTACGCCGCCGAGCTTCGTGAAATTGGATTATCATCGTCGAGCATCAACCAACGCCTTTCAGCAATTCGCAAGCTGGTGGCCGAAGCTGCCGACAACGGCGCGCTCGACCCGCAGATCGCCTCCGGCATCCGTGCCGTTAAGGGCGCAAGGCACGAAGGCCGGCGGACCGGCAACTGGCTGACGCGCGAGCAGGCACAAAGCTGGCTAGGGGCGCCTGACATCCGAACCATGAAGGGGCTGCGCGACCGTGCGCTGCTGGCGGTGCTGATCGGCTGTGGGTTGCGGCGAGCGGAAGCTGCCGCCTTAAACTTCGATCACGTCCAACAACGTGACGGCCGATGGGTGCTGGTTGATCTCATCGGCAAACGTGACAAGATACGCTCAATCCCGATGCCTGCATGGACTAAGGCGGCGATAGATGCGTGGAGCAATCGTGCCAGCGTGACAGAAGGTCTCGTCTTTCGTGCGGTCAACAAGGGAGAGCATGTGGTCGGCAGCAGCATCACGCCGCAAGCCATCCGCAACATCGTGGCAGAGTATGCTGAAAAGCTGAAGCACAGTGGCGTTGCGCCGCATGATTTACGGAGGACCTTCGCCAAGCTAGCGTATAAAGGTGGCGCTGCGCTCGATCAAATACAGCTTTCGCTCGGACATGAATCAATTCAGACGACGGAGGACTATCTTGGCGTCGAGCAAGATCTGACTGATGCCCCCTGTGATCACTTAGGATTGCGGCTTGGTAAGTGATAAATAAGTCGCTTCACACCAATCATCAAGCCGCCATGCGAGCATTAGTCTTCAAGTGGATCTGGATCATTTATCGCTGCTGGCAGACCAACACACCTGACAATGAGGTCACCTATCTGGAGAGTCTACGGAAGAAGGGATCGCCGCTGCTCAGTTTTGCAGCTCAGAATCCGTCGTAAAAAAATCAAGAAATCTGAAAAAGAGCTTGACACGTCGGCCTCAGATGGGTTGTTAGCCGCCGACCTCCCATGAAACCACGTCTTCTGTTGCCTTCGCTGCCCTTCATCTTGCACAGCGCCATCCCGGCTAGGTGCGACGGTAACGACCGCAGCGACACCCTCTGCTCTCCCCAAGAACACCCACACGGAAGAGCAAGCCTGCGATACCAATTAGCCGGCAAGCAACCGATTCATGATGCTGCCAAGAGTCTGATTGTGAATGACCTTCCCTCCGTTGTCGCCGTTCGTCAGAATGATGAAGCCTGATTTCCTTTCCACCGACGCCATGGCGAGGGATCGAAACCCGTCCTGTCCTCCGGAATGCACGATCAAGTTACCGTTTTTCCTCTCTTGTATCGCCCACCCCAACGCCCATGAACTCGCGCCATCGATCTTCTGCTGCTCATCGAGTTTCACTTGCGGACGGACCATTTCTTGAAGGCTCTTTTTACTGAGTCGAAAAGCATCGCCTCCTTTTGGATCAACGATTTCGATCAGAAACCTCGCGTAGTCTGTCGGCGTTGTGTGCAGGCCCCCTGCCGAGGCATACCTTGCCGCATCTGTTGCGGTTGGTTTCTTTTTAGCGGATCGCTTCCCCTCGGGGTCATGCGGCGCGGCCGCATGCTTTTCGAATGTATCGTTCCAGACATACCCGCTGGAAGACATGCCAAGCGGCACAAAAAGATTTCCTCTCATGTACGAGTCTATATCAGTCGCACAAACTTCGAGGTCTGCCTCGTACCTGGCGCAGGCCTTCAGGTTCACTTGACCTGTCAAATGTGTCACTACGGATTGCAAATAGTTGTAGCCCTCACCGGAATAGAGAAACTTTTCGCCGGGCGTGAAATGGATTTTCAAGGGTTCTGCTTTTGAACGCCAGTCTTGAAAACCACTGGTATGAGAAAGCACATGACGGGCGGTAATTAGTTCTAGCCGCCGATCACCTTCTAGGAATGGTTTAGGCGTGTACTTCGCCAGGGGCGTATCGAGGTCAATTATGCCTTTCTCAAACAGTTTCATTACAGCATAGGCGAACACCGTCTTGCTGACGGACGCCGCTTCAAAGACGGTGTCGCTATCAACAGGTACATTCGACTCACCGTCTTTAACGCCAAACCCTCGACGCCAAAGCAATTTCGCGTCCTTGATGATGGCGATGGAAAGCCCCGGGACGACGGCTTCTTCCATCAGTTTTGGAATCAGTCTTTCCAAATCGGCAATCAGGGTTCCTGAGGAAGTCCCGCCCTTGAATTCGGCAGACTTCTGACTTGCTTGTGCTCGTGCCACAAGTGGGAGCAGACAAAAACTAAGAGCAGTTCGGCCGCTCTCCACCAGGAAATCTCTTCGACGCATAGGGTGCCTTCCTCTTCTCGCTCCGTCCAGCCGCTCAGCTTTAAGTTGAGAACAATCACGAATCTTCTTGTCGTGAGCGACAATAAGGTTCATCTTCTAACTTCCCAAACACGCAGACGGCTAACGATTGAGATGACGTGGGGCGAAACCGCTACCACGCAACGTGAGGGAAATCAAGAACCGTTTTTAACAAAGTCGCTGTTTCGCCCTCACGTCCATTGAATTGTTATGCCGCCCATTTGGTAGCACCACAGTAAAGTGTGGTCATGCTTAACACCACCTCGCAACCTTTAATTTCATCGCCGGCGACATCCGCCCACGCTTGCGGGGCGGTCGCCAACGTGGCGGCGGCACGCGATACCACAAC
>JACDEG010000075.1 GCA_013816505.1 Pyrinomonadaceae bacterium
CTTCTTCGTTGTTCCGCCACCGGTGGCGGTCGCACCCCCGCGCGTGCGTCCGGTGCGTCGCTTCGTCGTCGTTTCGGCTGTCGCCGGGGCATCTCCGACTGCGTCTCCGGCAGACGATTCGGCTAGGGCGTCCGTCGCGGAAAAGTTTTCGTTACCGTTCGTCTCGATGACCTCCCTGCTGGTCGTGGTCTTCGCGCGGCGACGCGAGCGCCCGCGCCGCCCGGTCGTCGTACCTTCTTCAGCGGGCGCGGTGGTGCGAGACGTATTGCCGGATACATTGCCGGACATATCGGCAGACGCGATGACCGCTTCAGCCGCCTCGTCGTCGCTGACTCGCTCAAAACTTCCGCCGCTGCTGATGCCCGGCGTCACTTCTTCAGCGAGGGCATCGGTGAATCGGGCGACCGACGCGGCGACGGGTCGCTGCACGCTTTGCAACTTAGATCGAGTGGGTTCGGCGTCACCTTCGCCGTCATCGTCGATGCGCTGGAAGGACGAGTCGGAGGTTGAGCCGGCGGGGAGAAGTGAGCCGACCTCAGCCGTTGCGATGTCTTCAATGTCGAATTCGATAGCGTGAATCTGATCAAACAGGCGTTCCTGCAAGCGCGCGTCCTTGAACATCGCGCCCTCTTCCGCCGCCGCCGCTTCGTCTTCATCGATCACGCGCTGGAAAGAGGCCGCGCCGATTGCGAAGGGCGTGTCAATGTCTTGCCTCGGTGTGGCTTGCGTGGCGTGGGTTCGCTCCGGAGTAGCGGCGTCGCGCGCGCCCCCGACGGGCGGCGTCGCGGCGGGCGGTTGGGTGGAAGGTCGCTGGGCGGAAGGTCGCTCGTCACGGCGTCCCCGCGGGCGGTTGCGCCCTCGTTGGCGGTCACCGGCGGCCTCCGCATCATGGTCAAAAGTCGGCTCGGATACGCTGATCGGTTGCAGGGGAGCGATGGAATCGACAGGCCCCAGGTGCGGCGATGCTTCGACTGCAACATTCTCGGCTGCGTCGAGCGACGGCTCGGCGCGTTCCTGTGCGGTTTCAATTTGGCGCTCGCGCTCGATGCGGGCGCGCTCGATGCGTTCGGTGGCCGCGCGCGCGGCGGCTTCCGCATCGGCCCCTTCGATCTTCGTCTTGTCGATGACGATACGCTCGAACTCCTCCTCTTCGTCGAAGAAATCCGAGACGTAAAGGAACGCATCGCGTTCGAGGCCGATGTCAACGAAGGCGGACTGCATGCCGGGCAGGACACGCATCACGCGGCCCTTGTAAATGTTGCCGACGATGCCCTGGCTGGCCTCGCCGCGCTCGATGTAGAACTCGGTCACGCGACCGTCTTCAATGATGGCAATCTTTTTCTCGCGTCCGTTGACGCTGACGATTAACTCTTTCGGCATTGGTGGAAAACTGTCTCCTCAGTAAGGAGCGGTGCGCGCCGACCGCGTGTCGCGGGGCACGGTTCAAACCGCTCTGGTGAAAAATCAGGCGCGGGTCGCGAAGCGCGACGCCTGCAAGCCGTGGAACGGCGAGGCGCGCGCTCATCATTCGCGCGTGTTCGAGAGCGAAGCCATTGCGTTCGCTGAATAGGAATATATTGGTGAAAAGGGTACTCACTGTCAGGCCGGATCGGTCGTTGGTGACGTGTCGTCCCCCGGCAGAATTAAACGCCGCTTGTGGGGTGCATCGCCGCCGTGACTTCGGTCGCCTGACGGGCTGGGAAGGACTCCCCGCCACCGGTAAGCGAACTGCATTAGGCACTTGGAAACTCCGTCAATCCGCACGGGAGCGCGGCGGGTACTGTTCATCGTGAAGCCTCCGGGGCCGCATCCGAGTCACCGTTGATAATCACCGGCACTCTACGGCGTGAGGAATGATACACGCACGAACCTTACGAGCCTTCGCTATTCCGCGGGCGTTCGCCTGTGTGACGCGCAATCAATCGCGCGGTGACGCAAGGGACGACCACCCGGCGGTTTGGGTCTGAATGTTTCAAAAGAGAGTGCGCGCCACCCCCGGCCATGCCGAAGGCCACAACCGCGCGGCACTCGAAAACTTGTATCCCGTCTGTTGATGAGCGCATGAAAGCGGGTCTTAACTTAATATATGAGTCGCGTGAATGCGCCGTGCCGGAAAGTTAAAAACTTAGGCTCTAGGACAGGCACTGCGGAGTATAACCGAGCAGACGGAAGAAATGCGAGCACAAGCGGGCGACGCCATCTCCACACGCACCGCGCTTTCAGTTGACGAATCGGCGCAGACGGATGCTGATTGCAAAGCCGATGGCGATGAACGTCGCGAGCACCGCCGAGAGACCGGCGCTCATCAGCGGCAGCGGTACGCCGATGACCGGCAGCATCCCCAGCGCCATCCCGACGTTGATGAAAATCTGAAACGCGAAGCCGCCGACGAAGGCCATGATGACAAGCATTCCCATTCGATCCGGCGCCCGCCGCGCGCCGACCACGAGTTTTGAGAGCAGCACGGCATAAGCGATCAGCAGCGAGATTGAGCCGATGAACCCGGTCGTCTCGGCAGTCACGGCGAAGATAAAATCGGTGTGCGGCTCCGGCAGGAATTTCAGCCGGCTCTGCGAGTAATCCGATGCCGAGCGAGCGCCGACGATCCGCCCTTTACCGACCGTCAAAATCGACTGCCACGTGTGATAACCGAAGCCGCGCCGGTCGGCGTTCTCCGGGTCGAGGATGACGTTGATGCGCTCTTGCTGATAGTTCTTAATCGCCCCGGTCTTAACGCCGACGTAGTACGCGGCGGGAACGGTCACGAAGGCTGCGGCGAGCGCCGCGATCACCAGCCACATGCGGATTGATGAGAGAAACAGCACGACGGCAAGCAGCGGGAGGTATGTAATTGCCTGGCCGGCGTCCGGCTCCAACATGATCAGTCCGACCGGCAGCGCGAGGATTGCGCCGCCGATCAGCATTTCGTGCCACGACAGTATGGAGGTGCGCGGCCTCCCGAAGTAGCGGGCGAGCATCAGCGCCGTCGGTATCTTGACGAACTCCGACGGCTGGAACGTACCCAGCCCGGGAATCATGATCCATGCTTGCTGCCCATTCACCTTGTGCCCGACGCCGGGAACAAGCACGAGCACGAGCAGCACGAGGCCAAAGATATAGAAGGCCGGAGCGAAGTAGACGAGCTTGCGGTAGTCGGTGAGCGCCACGACCATCATCGCGACCAGCGAGACGCCGAGGCCGATCAACTGCTTCTTCCAGTAGTTTGCCTCGGGCTGCGCGTTGTGAATCTGCCACGTCCCGAAGATGGCGATTCCCACCGCCAACAGCATCAGGAACCAGTCGAGGTCGCGGAAGCGCCGCTTCTCCAAAATGGTAGACATAAAGATTGAACCGCTGACTTAAACGTGGGACGCGGGCGACGAGTGTGAGCGGATCTGTCAGCTTCGCCGCCGCAAACTCCCTCGTGTAGTTCTACTTTCGTGCGATGAGCGCCGGCGTTGGCTCGGCGTGGCGCGTCTTGCGATAGTAAGCGTCGTAGACGGCGCGCACCGTCGGGGCCGCGTGTGTGCCGCCGAAGCCGACATTTTCGATCAACGCAATTGCGGCAATCTCCGGCTTGTAAGCGGGCGCGAATGAAACGAACCACGCGTGATCTTTGTTTGCGCCGACATCCTTGCCGAGGCTGGCGACCTGCGCCGTGCCGGTCTTGCCCGCGATTTCGAAGTTGTCCATTTTGATGCGCCCGCCGGTGCCGCCGTTGTTGACAACGTCGAACATGCCGTCCATCACGAGGCGGTGATTCGCTTCAGAGAGCGGCACAATCTTCGGGTCGGGTCGGTCGAAGGCGTATGACGCGAGTGCAGCGAACGGCCCCGTCGCGCTGACCGCTTTCGCCTCCTTCAAAATGTGCGGCACGTAGAGCTTGCCGCCGACGCTGATGCCGGCGACTGCGCGCAGCATCGCTATCGGAGTGACAAACTCGTGAACCTGTCCGAATGAGGCGTACACGGTATCGATTTCGCGCCAGTTGGGGTCGCGCGGGTTGAACCGTGCCTTAAATTCGCGCGACGGCGTCCAGCTTCGCAGTTCGCTCGGAAGGTCAATGCCGGTGCGCTTGTTGATGTCGAAGTCATCGACCATCTTCATGATGCCGTCAAGTTCCATCTTCAAACCTAGGCGGTAAAAGTACCCATCGCACGAAACCTGAATCGCATAACGCAGCGCCGGTGAGCCGTGGCTGCCCATGCAGCGCGTGAATTTGTTGCCGATGGTGATGCCGCCACCGCACGCCAGGTTCGAATCCTTGACCGTGATTGCGCCCTGTTCGAGTCCGGCCATGCCCATCGGAATCTTCCACGTCGATCCGGGCGGATAGCGGCCCTTGATCGCGCGATTGGTCAGCGGCGTCCGCTTGTCGAGCAGCAGGGCGCGAGCCTCGGCGCGGCCCTCCGGCGTCGAGATGCGTTGTGAGAAGAGGTTCGGGTCAAACGTCGGGTATGACGCCATCGCCAGCACCTCGCCGTTGTTCGGGTCGAGCGCGACGATGACTCCGCGCTTCGTCACCGAGTTGCGCAATTGATCCTCGGCGGCCATCTGCAAATCAAGATCGATGGTCGTGATGAGGTCCTGGCCGGGTTGCGGCTGCACGATTTCCAGCACGCGCTGGATGCGCCCGCGGCTATCGACCTCGACCTTGCGATAGCCGTCACGCCCGCGCAGCAGGTGGTCGTAGGTCGCTTCCAAGCCCGCCTTCCCGACGACGTCGCCCGGCCTGTACGGCTTCTCTGTGTTGTCCCGGTACTTTGGCAGCTTCAACTGTTCGGGACTGATCTCGCCGACGTAGCCGAGGACGTGCGCCAACACGCTGTCGTCCGGATAGCGGCGCTGCGGCTGCTTCTCGATGCTCAGTTCCGGGAACTCCAGCCCGTGCGCCTCGACCCACCCGATGTCGTCGTGCGAAGCGTTCTCTTTGACTTTGATGTACTCAAAGGCGGGCTGCGACTTGACCTCCTCGAACCGCTCGCGCAAAAGCGCCGGGTCAAGGCCCAGCCCCTCGGCGAGCGGCTCCGTCAGCGAGTTGAAGTCCCGTCCGCGCATGTCCTCGCGCGATAGGATGATGTTGTAGATCGAGCGCGAATCGACCAGCAGTTGGCCGTTGCGGTCAAAGATAGTACCGCGCGGCGCGGGGATCGGCAGCAGTTTGACGCGCTGGTTCTCGGCAATCTCGGCATAGCGCGTGCCGTTGACGACCTGCAGGAAGTAGAGTCGTACGCCGAGCACCGCCAGCAGCACGAACACCAATCCCTGAACCACGTTCAGGCGCAGCCGTAAGTTTTGCGAATCGTCCTCGAATTTCATAATGTTGATGTTTAGATGCGGCGATGTTCAAAAGTGACAGGTGACAGGTGACAGGTGACAAGAAACAGCTAAAGCACGTGAATCTTTGCGAGTGGAGCCAAAGTGTTCTGGTAAAGATTCTGGCTGACAGGGTTCATCCTGTGCAGCACGGAATTCAGACTATCCTGTCACCTGTCACGATTTACCTGTCACTGCTGAGTACTTACCTGCGTCGGCCGATGCTCCGGCGCGCGATCCGCCGCCGAAAGGCGAATTGCCGGCGCTGACTCGTTTGTGCGCTGAAGAATCTGTCAAAAGCATAGAAGATGAACGTGCCGACGACCGTTGTCCAAATCACTTTGAAGGCCACCGTTTCGGCGAACGGGGCGGCCAGAGACTGACCAAACAGGCGGTGCAGCAAGACGTAAACCAATTCATCGAGCGCCGCCGCACCCGCTAAGACGGGAATCCGCAGCAACGGGTTGTCAAGCGCGATGCGTGTCACCAGAGAGGCGATGAGGTAGGCCGTCAGTGTCTTCGAAAAGCCGTAGGCGCCGAGCAGCCCCACGCTCAGCGCGTCGGTCGCCAGTCCCGCCGTCGTCCCGATCACGACCGCCTGCACGGGGTCGCGGCGGAGCGCGAAATAAGCCACGATAATCAGCGGCAGGTCGATGTGCCCGAGGGGCGGCCAAACCTTACGCAGCGTCGATTGCAGCAGGACGGCCACCGTGACGCTGAGGACGATCTTTAGTTTCATAAAAACAGTGATGGGTAGTGGGTGACGGGTGACGAGACAAGATATTAAGGCTTCTGCTTTTAACTCATCACTCAATCGCGCATCACTTTTTCCCCCGGTCCACGTTCGGCAGTGTCTTGGTCGGCGGCGTGCGTTGCGGCGGCTTGTATTGCAGCACCGCGACCTCTTCCAGCGAATCAAGCCGTGCGCTCGGTCTGATGCGAATGCCGTGCGGCGTCGTCGCCGTCCCCGGCGACAACTCAACGACGGTGCCGACATTTAAACCGGGTGGGTAGATGCCGTCCTGGCCCGTGGTAACAACGTAGTCGCCTTCTTTTACCGGCTCTAGTCCGGAAACGAAATTCATCTCCAGCAACCCTCTTTTGTCGATCCCGCGCACCGCGCCGAGTGCGTTCGACGCGCCGAGTTGGCCGACGACCGCGCCCGCCGCCGCCCGTTCATCAGTCAGCAGCATGACCTGCGCCGTCACCGGGCTGACGCTGACGATGCGCCCGATGATGCCCTCGCGTGTGACGACGGGCATTCCCGTATCGATGCCCGACGTGGTGCCGCGGTTGATGACGATGGAACTGAACCAGACCGACGGGTCGCGGGCGATGACGCGCGCCGGAACGACGCCGTAGCCTGCTTCCTCCTTGAGTGCGAGCAGTCCCTTCAATCGCTCGTTCTCGTCGCGTGCGGAGCGGGTTTCGCGCAGCTCCGTCTCGATCTCGGCGACGCGGCGCTTCAACTCTTCGTTCTCCGCGGCGGCGTTGCGAAGGCTGCCGATGCGCCGGAAGAATCCGGCGCCCGCGCCACCGACGGTCGTCACCGGGCGTTGGAACAACGAAGCCGCCGCCTGCGCCCAGGCACGGATCACGCTCTGCTTCGTCACCTCGTCCTGCGCGTAAAAAGACATTAGCCCAAGGTTGAGCGACAGCAGCCCGACCAGCCACCATGGGGCGCGCTGTCGAACCTCTCTCTGCGTGCGCATCGCTGACATGTTAGTGAGTGGCGGAAGGCACTTGGCGGACGGTTCGAGGGACGACCGTCCGCCGCTCGTAACTGCTCATAGGTTGCCGCGGCGGACTTATCGTCACATCCCGCCGGTCAGGGTGTTGTCCCACCTGACTCGCTTCAACAGGTTGAAGTCGGAAAGCATTTTGCCCGCGCCGAGGACGACCGACGAAAGCGGGTCTTCGGCCACCGAGACGGGCAGCCCGGTCTCAATCGATAGGCGTCGGTCTAAATTCTTGAGCAGCGCGCCGCCCCCGGTCATCACGATGCCGCGCTCGACGATGTCGGCGGATAACTCCGGCGGCGTCCTTTCGAGTGCGACGCGTACCGCGTTGACGATGGTCGAGACCGAGTCGGCCAGCGCCTCGCGCACTTCGTCGTCGGAGATGGTGATCGTCTTCGGGATGCCCTCAATCAAATTGCGCCCGCGCACGTCCATCGATAGCGGCTCGTCGAGCGGGAACGCCGAACCGAGTTCGATCTTGATTGCCTCGGCGGTGCGTTCGCCGATCAGCAGGTTGTACTTACGTTTAATAAACTGCGTGATCGCTTCGTCCATCTCGTTGCCGGCGACGCGCACCGCGCGCGAGTAGACGATGCCCGAGAGTGAGATGACGGCGATGTCGGTGGTCCCGCCGCCGACATCGACAATCATGTTGCCGTGCGGTTCGGTGATCGGCAGCCCCGCCCCGATGGCGGCGCACATCGCCTCCTCGACTAAGTAGACCTCGGACGCCTTCGCGCGATACGCCGAGTCTTCGACGGCGCGCCGCTCGACCTGCGTGATCTCGCTGGGGATACCGATCACGACTCGCGGGCTGACCCACGACTTGCCGTTGTGCGCCTTGCGAATGAAGTGCTGAAGCATTCTCTCAGTCACTTCGAAGTTGGCGATGACGCCGTCCTTCATCGGACGGATGGCAACGATGTTGCCGGGGGTGCGACCGAGCATCTCTTTGGCTTCCTTGCCGACCGCCTCCGGTAAGTTGGTCACTTTGTTGATGGCGACGATGGACGGTTCGGAAACGACGATGCCACGGCCCTTGGCGTAAACCAGTGTATTCGCTGTGCCGAGATCAATCGCGAGGTCACTTGAGAAAAGACTGAAAAGAGATTTGAATGCCATTTAGTTCCTGTCTCTACCGTTAAAGTTGTTGGCGTGTCGGACTAGGCGCCTGACGAACCTACCAACATACACCGAAGCCGCGCTACTTTGCTATCCACGAAACTGGAACACCGGAGTCTACTAACTTTCACGATTGTTCGGCACCTCGGTTTTACCGCCCGGCGAGACCCTCGACAAACGAAAGTCTGTCGGAAAGTAACGCCGAAGATCAAGGCGGCACCGACCCTCGTGCCGGGTAGTCGTCTCGTGTGGAGTATCGTGCTGTGATGTACGTGCTGATGAAATGGTAAGGGGGGACCGGGTCGCCGACCTGCTGAAACCGCTTGAATGCTTTACCGCATATCGCTAAAAAAGTCTATCGAAATCTTCATTGAATGTCGGCTGGGGAAGGGACCGATGCAAAGCGGATGCAGTTCTTCTGTGCATTCTTGGCGTCGTACATCGCCGCGTCGGCACTAGCAATCAATTGCTGCGGCGACTGCGCGTGCTGCGGGAAGGTGGCGATGCCGAAGCTCGCGGTCAAACGCAGTTGCAGGCCGCCTCCACCCGTGAAGAAGTGGCCGGCGATTCGTTCGCGCACGCGCTCGGCGACGCGCGCGGCTTGCTCCAACGGAGTCTCCGGTAGGATCGCCACGAACTCGTCGCCGCCGTAGCGCGCGACCATGTCTGTGTCGCGTACCGACGCGAGAATCACGGCGGCCGTTTCCATCAATACGTGCGAGCCGACCAGGTGGCCGTGCTGGTCATTGATCTGCTTGAAGTTGTCGAGGTCGAGGAAGAGGGCTGAGACGGACGAGCCGTAGCGGCGCGCACGTTTGATCTCGCTGATGAGGTATTGTCGGAGAAAGCGCGCGTTGTTAAGTTTGGTGAGGTCATCGGTGAGCGACAGTCGTTCGGCCTCGGCGATCCGCTGAGAATTTGCCAGCGCCGCCGCAAGTGGATGCGCAAGGGCCGCGAGCAACGCCGTCTCGGCACCGTTGAAAGCTCGTGCGTCGGCGCCGTCGCGCACGGCTTCGAGGACGCCGAGAACGCGCTCGCCGCTGACAAGCGGGGCGGCGACCGTGTACTGCTCGCCCTCCTGCCGGGACGCCGGCTCGACTTCCTTGAAAGCGTCGCGCGCCGCCTGTGATTCGCCACCCACCAGCGCCAGCGCGGTGCCCAGCAATGCGCGCCGCCAGTCGCCGTCCGGCAGCGCGCGCTCGCGCGCCGTCACCCCATGCACCGCCAGTGGTTCGAGTGTGTCTGCCTCCGCCGTGCCGTCGACTTCGCCCGCGATGTAGATTGACCACCGTTCGGCGTGGACGAGCGCGGCGAGGCCGGCCAGGGCACCCACCGCCGCGCCCTGTTGATCGGTCGCGAGGTGGAGCGCCGCAACAGTCTCGAACGCCACGCGGAGGCGGCGGGCATCGAGCTTTTCCGGCAACGTCGTGGGGGCACTCAACGGCGCGCCGCCAACGACGACCGGCGTCCGCCAGAATTTTCCTGCCACTGCGCCGCGCTTCTTCAACATGCGCAGCACGGTCGGCAGTTGCGACGACCCTTCGGCCACGGCACGGAAACCGAGCCGCGCCAACGAGTCGTCGTCAATCCGTTGCGGGCGGCGCATCCGCTCATCGGCGAGCGAGCGGCGGAAGGCAACAAGCGGCGTGTCCGGCCATACAACGCGCGCCCGGCTGACGGTCGCGTGCATCCTGACGACATTTGCCATCGGAGCAATTTCGTAGAGAAGCGCCAGCGGCGGCGCGCCGGCGTCGGGCGCACTCTGCTCCGCTTGCGCCAGGTCGGCGTCACCGACGAGCGTCGCTGTGACGCCGGCCTCGTGCAAAACTTCGAGTAGCGACGGCGACGGCGGGTGTTCGTCACCACTAAGAACGATCACGTGTTTCATAACATCAACTGCAAACAGGTACTGGGCGAACGGGGGACGGGGACGGCGGGGTGTCGAGTAACTGTTCAAGGTTCACTCGGTGACGGGCGAGAGGCGCAATCGGCCTTTATCTTTACCGCTGCGCCGAGTTGGGCGAGAAGGGAATCAGGTAACTGTTCCGGTTCCCGCTCGGGTCTTCGGCCTCCACCGTCAACTCGCTCGTCTGGCTGGGCGCCGCGATCTGTAATTGGAACGCGCCGCTGGCGTCGGCCAGGGTTTCACGCCCGTTTATGCGCACCGTATTGCCCGGCTGAGTGCGCCCCCGCGCCACGTAGACACTGCCGCCGACGTATTCGAAATTCATGTCCGTGATTGTCAGCATCTCGCCGCTGCCGCCGCCGACGATAATAAACTTCTGCGGCTCGCACCACTCGCTGGCCTGTCCCGACGGGGCGAATGCCCGCACGCGCCAGAAGTAGTTGCCGGGGCGCATGTCGCCAACGCTGAATTCGGTTGCCTGGAGTTGGTCACGCTCGATTACCTTGCCCGCCGCGACGAAGAAGGGCGAGGTCGCCACCTCGACGCGGTAATACGCCGGCATCCCCGAAGCGGGTCGCTGCCAGCGCAACGCGATGAGCATCGCGCCGCCCGCGACCGCCGCAATCTTTTCGAGGTTGCGCGGGGCCGTCGGCGCGGGAACGTCCAGCAACTTCTCGCGGCTCTTAATGCTGCCCGATTGATTGAGGGCGATGTACTCGCCGCCACGCACCGTCACTTTCTCGCCGCCGCGGGTGTTCGTCTCGATGCTGCCCGAAGCTACCCGGATATCCTCAGTATTGTCTTCACGCACCGCGAAACTCGAAGCCGTCTGCGACGCCACACGGTTCTCCGTTAACTGCGTCTCGACGACGTTGCTGGTGCCTTCCGTCTGCTGTTCGGTGCGGACGTTAACCTGGCCGCGGGCGACCGCGACGCGCACGTTGGTGCTCCCGCCGCCTTCGGCGGTAGTGTTGTCGCGCACCGTAATGACGCTGTTCGGTCGCACCACGTATGCCGAACCGTCGATGAACGAGATGCGCGCCCGCCCGTCGGCGCCGGTCTGAACGGTGTCGCCCGGGTAGAGTTGCGTGTCGCTGCGGACGGTGATCGTCTCGCGCGTCTGCGCGCGCACCACACGCACGTCGCCCTCGAACGAATTGAAACGCGCGCCGGCCAGAACGGGCGTACTCTGCTGGCCGCCGCCGAGCGGATTGCCATACATCCAAAAATAGAAGGCCGCGCCGCCCGTCACGATGCCAAAAACGAAGAGTGCCGCGACGAAATAGATAAGCCGCTTTTGCACGACCAGCCATTCAATGCTGGCGAAAGAGTTGGATTTGCTGCTCATAGATTTGGCGGAAGTACGGGTCTGGGGAGGTGACCTAAGGAGGTGTCGCGCTCAAGCTGCGAGGCGGGGAACCTGACGGTCAGTCAAACGAGGCGAATTGAGTGGTCAAAATTTTCGGCTGGTGGGGGTCATGCCATAAAACTTCTGCCCTCAAATTTAGCACAACGGCTTGGCCCATTCAAGAACCATTCACAGAGGGCGCCCCGGCATCTGCGCGTTTGCGACGGTTCGTGAGTCCGACGAACTTCGGTTTGTCGGATGCTTTCGCTGAGCATCAAACTGAAGCTCGTCGGACATCCGAGAAGATCAGTGCAACTCTGACGAAAGGTAGCAGCAAGCAGGGCCACGCGCGCCTCCCCGAAAGGCCCACCGACGACATTAACGCTTGGCTGTATCATGCCGCTCCTCCGATTGTTGAGAGCTTTGCCGCTCGACGAACTCTTCGGCTCCGAGTCGACCCCCGTCGTCGTCGTGCGGCGAGCCGAAGCCGGTCGGCAGTTCCACCTCGATGTGCGTCTCGATGTTCTTCGGCCACAGCAGCGAGGCCGCGACCGAGCCGAGCAGCACGACGGCGACGCCGCCGAGCGAGATGCCGATCAGGGTCTCTTTGCCAATGTAGTTGACGACCAACGATTCGGTGAGCATCTTGACACCGACGAAGGTCAGCACGATGGAGAGTCCGATCTTCAGATAGTGGAACTTTTCCACGACGCCGGCCAGCAGGAAGTAGAGCGAACGGAGGCCGAGGATGGCGAACACGTTCGAGGTGTAGACGATAAAGGTGTTGGTCGTGACGCCGAAGATGGCCGGGATCGAGTCGACCGCGAACACCAAATCAGTTACCTCGACGATGATTAACACCAGCAGCAGCAGCGTGCCGGTGCGCCGCCCGTTGACGGTGGTAAAGAAATTCTCGCCCTCATAATGGCGCGTGATTGGGACGAAGCGCGTCACGAAACGTACCACCGGATTTTGCTCGGGCTGGATGTCGGTCTCTTTCTGGAGCATCATTTTGACGCCGGTGTAGACGAGAAACGCGCCGAAGACATAGATGATCCAGTGAAACCGGTCGATCAGCGCGGCCCCGATGGCGATCATCAGGATGCGCATCACCAGCGCGCCGAGGACGCCCCAGAACAGCACGCGGTGCTGGTACCTCGCCGGGACTTTGAAGTAGGAGAAAATGAGAAGGAAGACGAACAGGTTGTCGACCGACAGGGACAACTCGATCACGTAACCAGTCAGGAACTCCAGCCCCGTCGTGCGGCCGAGTTGCCAGAAGACCCCGGCGGCGAAAAGCAGCGCGAGCGTGACCCAGACGGCGCTCCAGATCATCGCTTCGCGGTAGGTCACGGCGTGAGCTTTACGATTCAGGATGCCTAAATCCAAGCTCAGCATGAGCAGTATGAAAATAGCGAAACCCACCCAGGCCCAGATTGAGTATTCCAACATAGCCGTAGATATAGCATAAATCAGAGGGCGGAGGTTAGAGGCCGGAGGCCATTAAAACCCCCTGTCCTCCAATTCAACTTACAATTCAAGACGCGGGTTCGGAATCTCGTCGACGCCCGACCCACGACCTCCGACCCACGCCGTTCGCGGTTGCCGCATCGTCCGCGTCTCCGCTACAATCGACTCTCTGCGGAAGGGCCTCTCTCGCGAGCGATCTATCAATCACTCATAAACTTTCGTCCCGGCGGTTGACTGCCGGTTAATATTACCGGTCACTGACGCCCGCCGCTGACTCGAACGCGATTTGTGACTTCCATATCGCGATCATCTCGTTAACCTCGGGAAGGTATACAGCATGCTGAAACAATTTAGCCGCTTAGAGCGGACGCGCAGTCTCGTCATTGTGATCTTCGCCCTCGTGATGGGGCTGAGCCTGATCTTTTTCTACGCGCCGAACCGCAACAGCGCCACCGCGTCGCCCGCGACGAGCCGCGAAGCGCTGGCCCGCGTCGGCGGCGACACGGTGACGGTCTCCGACCTGACGCTGCGCAAAGAGAACGTCCAGCAGATGTACGGCGGGCAGGTCAACCTGGCGATGCTTGGCGGCGACCGTCGCTTCCTCGACAGTCTGATTCAAGAGCGGATCGCGACGCGCGAGGCCGCACGGCTCGGACTCTCCCCTTCAGACGCCGAGGTGCGCGAGGCGATAGTTAAGCAGTTCACGGATGCCGGAAAGTTCGTCGGGATGGAACGCTATAAAGAGTTCGTGACTTCGAGGTACGGCGACGTGACGCGCTTCGAGGGGCAGATTCGCGACTCGATTGCCGCTGAAAAGCTGCGCGCGTTTGTCACCGCCGGAGCGCGCGTCTCCGATCAAGCGGTACAAGACGATTACGTCCGCCAGAGCACGGTGTTCGATCTGGTTTACGTCCCCGTCGTCGCTGACCAACTGGCGAAAGCCATCAATCCGTCGGACGATGAGCTAAGGAAATACTTCGACGAGCACCCGGACAACTTCCGCATCAACCAGCCGCAGAAAAAAATTCGCTATCTGTTCATAGACCAGACGAAGGCCGGCGAGAAGATTCAGATTTCCGACGACGAGTTGCGGAAAGAGTTCGACGCTCTGAAGCCGGAGAATAAGCAGTCCGGCGTCCGCGTGCAACAGATCGTGTTGCGAATCGCGCGACCCGACCTTGATGAACAGGTGCGCGCCAAGGCCGACGAACTGGTCAAGCAAGCGCGCAGCCAGGGCGCGACCGTCAGCGAAGAGGCGTTTGCCGAACTCGCCCGCGGCAACAGCGAAGACCCGACGACGGCGAAGGGTGGCGGCGCGCTCGCCGGCGTCGTCAAAAAGAATCCGAACAAGCCCGACGACCCGCTCCAGACAACGCTCACGATGGAGCCTGGGCAGGTCTCTGAGCCGATCAAGTACAACAACGCTTACTACATCTTCCGGCGCGGCGACACGGTCGAGAAAACATTCGACGAGGCGAAGCGGGAACTACTCGTCTCGCTGCGCAACCGTCGCTCCTACAGCGCCGCCGCCGAATTAGCGAAGCGCGCCGCCGACCGCCTCAAGGAAGTTAAGGACCCGTCGCGGGTCGCCGCCGAGTTGGCCGCCGAAGCCAACATGAGCGCCGCCGAGATGATCCGCGAGACGCCGTTCGTCAAGCCGGGCGACGAAGTGCCAGAGATCGGCAGCGCGCCGCAGTTCGAGCAGGCCATCGAGCCGCTTAATAATGCCGGCGATGTTGGCGACCGCGTGAGCATCAAGAACGGCTTCGCGATTCCGACACTCGTTGAGAAACGCGACCCACGCGTTCCAGAATTTGCGGAAGTGCGCGAGCAGGTCCTGAAAAGCGTGCGCGAAGAACGCGCGAAGGCGCAACTTGAACAGGCGGCGCGCGACATTGCGGCGAGTGCCGACAGCGCGGGTGGCCTGAAGGCGGCTGCCGAAAAGCTTGGCCTCAAAGCCGAGACCGCCAACGCCTACAAGCTCGGCACGCCGCTCGGCCAGGCCGGCACCAGCCCCGCCGCCGACGAAGCGATCCTCGCGCTGAAAGCCGGCGAGGTCAGCCGGACGCCAATCAAAATCAACGATGCGTGGGTGGTGGTCGGCGCAACGAAACGCACGGAGGCCGACATGGCGGAGTTCGGCAAGCAGCGCACGCAACTGCTCGATCAGGCGCTCACCGCGCGCCGCACGCAAGTCTACGCCGATTACCTCGCCAACGTGCAACAGCGGATGGAACGTGCCGGCGACATCGAAGTTCACGAGGAAGTGCTGGCGAAACTCGCTGCCGACGAACCCGCCGCCGCGCCGTTCTCGCGCCCGCCGTTCAATGTGCCGCCCGGCCCGTAACGTGAACGGGTCAGAGAAAAATCTTCGGGCAACATCAGAGGCCGTCGGCAACGTTGCTGTGATGATGATTGATGTTACGCATTGTGTCTCGAAGGCCGGGAGATGAGCCGCGGATGAACGCGGATCCACGCAGATTCCATCAAATGTTTTTTTTGATCCGCGTCAATCCACGGCCTTTTTTTGTCTCCCCGTCTGAGCCACTATCATGATGAAATAAAGTCGTGAACTTGAAAGCTTCAAGGCAACAATCAGATAGCAAGCCATTTAACCGCCGGAAACTTGAGTCACTTTGGGCAGAGCGATATTCATCTCACCAACAACTTGATGAAGCGTTGCGAGAACTGCGCTCGTTCCACGATGCTCGGGTGCGTCTTCAACTCGTACTGCGATTGGGCAATGTACCGGACGCCCGAAAAAACTGTCGTTGCGCATCAGGTTCGCCATCCTTTTCACACCCCTTATGTAGTAGGTCGGGTCGCCTTCGAGAAGTTTCAGCGGCAGCATCGCCACCGCGTCACATTTCAACTCGATCACTTTCATTCGGCGCTCATCGTTTGTTTTTTGGGCCGCCGCCATCGCATCCATAAAATAGAGGTGAGCCAACTCGTGCGCGACGATGCCCGTCAACTCCGCGTCGTAGAGTAGCGCGACCAGCGAGTCGGAGAGAATCAGCACGCAGCCCATCCAGAGGACGGCGCGCGGGCTATCATTTCGGTAAAGGAATAACTCGACGCATTCGGTGCGTTTGTGCAACTGGAGAACGGGCTGAAGAATTTTCTCGGCGCGGCTGAGGAGTCTCCCCGATGTGATTCTTTGCTGACGAATCGAGGCGGGCAATCTCTCGATGGCTTCCCAGCGAAAGTCAGCGCCGAGCACCGTGATGGGAATACTGAAGATGCGTTTTCTCATCTCCTCCACCGATCCGGTGCCGACTTCGGTCAACGCGAGTTCGATGAGGTCTGAAGGCGCAGCCTCCGTGACAGTTGCGCCGAGAAAGAGAACCGCGACACAGAGCATCTTCTTTAACATGACTCGACCACTCCTTCGAGCGGCCGGGACGACGAACGATTCGCGCGGGAGACACACGAGTCCTTAACCGCTTAAGGTTCTTCGGCCACGCGGCGACAACTGCGTCGACTGTGTGCTCTTCAGAGGACTATTCGGATTGCTCAGGCCGGAATGCTTACACTAGAATGCGCGTTGCATCGTGCTCCCGGCTTGAAGCTCTGTTTGAATCGCTTCATTTCAATTCTTGCCGCTCTCATCTACTCAGGCGGGAATGGATCAATTTTCGCTGGTCAAAGGACTCTCGCTCGTTCGCCTACATTTACACGCGCGGCGGAGTTTCAAACATCTGGAGTTTTCCTTTGGACGACACGCCGCCCAAACAGTTGACGAACTTTAAGACCGAAGAGATATACAATTTCGATTGGTCGGCGGACCGCAAACAGCTTGTTCTCGCACGCGGCCCGATCACCTCTGATGTCTTCCTCATTCGAGATTTTCTGATACCAACGTTTTTTGGGGTCATGATCTGACGCCTCCCATCGAAGAGGCGATCAGGAAGTTATGCAACCAATTGCCATGATACTGAAAGCCGTTCAAGTCACAGAAAGGTGAGAATCTGCTGTC
>JACDEG010000497.1 GCA_013816505.1 Pyrinomonadaceae bacterium
TCGCTCGGGCCGGAAAGTAGCGTACAAGAAATTTATGCGAGATGGTGCAAGCCCGGCACTAAATGGTGTGAACGTATCTTGAAGAACTAGCCGCCGCTATCAAGCGTCCCTGCCGGGACGAAGGTAAACCCATAGTCCCGATCATGCGGGTCTCGATTTAGGTTTTCGAACACTTCGTCACTGTGACCACGTTGTCGGCTCACGCTCCCAGCGATGCGCGTCCAGACGAAGATGCAAATCTTCGGGCAGCGGGTCATCGTCGCTGACTGCGATGTTCGACTCGACGTGAGTCAGTTTGCGCATACCGGGAATGATGGTGCTCACCGTCGGATGATCGAGAATAAATCGCAGGGCCATCTGTGGCATCGTCATACCTGCGGAGACGAGCGGGCGGAGTGCTTCGGCGTGATCGACGCTCGCAATTAGATTTTCCGGCACGAAGTAAGTGTTGCGCCAATCGCCTTCCGGCCACTTACTTTCTTTGGTCAGAGTGCCGGTCAGCGTGCCCTCGTCGAACGGCACACGCGCGATTACCGCGACATCCATCTCGCGGCACGCCGGAAATAACTCGTCCTCCGGATTCTGGTCGAAGATGTTATAAATCACCTGCACCGCGTCGATCAGACCGCTCCGCACCGTGGCGACGCCGTTCCAAGGCTCCCAACGGTTGATGCTGATGCCGACCGCGCCAACTAACTTCTGGCTGCGCAGTTCCTCCATCTTCTTCGCCCACCGTTCATCGCGCACCCAAACGTCTTCCCAAGTGTGGAACTGCATCAGGTCGAAGCTTTCGAGGCCGGAGTTTTTCAGACTCCGATGCACGTACTCTTCGATGTGGTCGGGTGGATAACAATCGTCGAGAGTAAAGTCGCGGCGGCTCGGCCACTTAAAATTTTTGGGCGGAATTTTGGACGCAGTGTAGAGCCGGCGTTCCGGGTTAGCACGAGTCAATTGTCCGAGCAGCGACTCGCTATGCCCCTCGCCATAGCCCCACGCGGTGTCAAAAAAATTGCACCCTAAATCAACCGCACGCTGAAGTGCCTGCAAAGACTTTTCGTCGTCCGAGCCGCTCCAACTGCCCATTCCCCACATCCCATACCCGATCTCGCTGACCATCAACCCTGTGCGCCCAAACCGGCGGTAGTTCATCGTTCGTTGCTCCTTCCTGATTTTGCCTCTTCATCGAAATCCGGCGTGCCCGGCCACTGTACTTTCATCAGCGGCAAAAACACCAACCGACGCCAGTCACCACCTTTATTTTGAATAAGCCGTATAGCCTGACATAACGGCGCACAAAAAGGTCTCAAAATATTTTTGCCACAAAATTAAAACGCGCGGTGTCTGCACTGTAGACGGATGAATTTGAAAGGTAAGTCGGGCAGAGCGAGTTTGTCAAAGGCGACGCTCCGAAACTATGGCGACTGTTGATGCGTAGAACATTTATTGGAACTAAGTGTCGCCGGGGCGTGAATCTAAAGGCAGCAGGGATGGTGGACGGTTTCAGACGAAGAGGTCAGAGAAATGAAGTACAGATCAACATCCGCGATTATCGTGCTCGTGCTGTTTCTTGCGGCCGCGCCGGTCATCACGCAGCAACTAAATAGTTTGGGTCAAGCCGCCTCTCGTCGACTTCAGTTGGCTCTATGGAATTCTGTGCTGAGTCTGAATGAGAGAAATGCAGGTAGTCGAAAGGCGTTGCGACCCGATAACCGCGAGGGTCAAATTTGCGCGCTCACATCGAGCGACAAGAATCCTCAGGGTGCCGGGAGCGTGGGGCAGGTCAGCACCTCTGACGAAAAAAACCGCGCGGGCCGAAAGCTGATCCGTCAACAGCCGCCGCCGGCAATACCCGAACTTCAGCCGACGGTTATGGCGGCAGTCTCTTCGGCAGTTAGCATAGCGAACATCATCGCGAGCAACAAACATGCCCCGTCTTTGTCGGCTGACTGGGTGAACGTGGCGTCAGACCAGGCGGCGTCAGACCAGACAGACACCGCTTCCTGCGACCTCCGCAAGCTGCCGCGTGTGGTCAAGCCTTTACCTTCGTCGAAGCCACGTCGAATTCCACCGCCGCTCCATGCGCTCATCGAGGTCAAAGCGGAGGTGCTGCGGCGGTCGCTCGATATGCTCAACCATCGCGCCGGTCGGGAGTCGAACGGGAAGCTCGACGCGATTTTGAGGCAGGTCGCGGCCTGGGAAAGAACATCACGCCGTGCGGTCAATAATCGTGTTCGCTTCGACTATCTGCTGCGGGATGTCGACGGGGCGAAGTATTCGGCAAACGTCGCTGCGCGCCCGCAGGATTTAATGACACCGAAGCGCCCCTCTCATCGGCCCGTTGTTATCCGGGACTGGCCGCGCGAAGAGGTTGAGTCAGCGCTCGAATAAGCGGCGGAGCTTTATGCCCCGCCGCTTTCACCTCTTCCACACGACCCACAGGTTCAATTCTTCCCGCCGGCAAACCGCCTTTCTTGATACATGTCGTCGCAGACTACCGCGGTCAAAACTTAGAACTTCCGCTCCGCCACAGCGTATAATGCTCATGTCCGGCGTTACCGATGGCACTGCCACAGAAAAGAAGAAAGGCAGTTGCGAGACGGGCGCACGAGGCGTAAAAACTTGAGCGCCGTAGCTATCACCACAGTCTTTCTACTCGCAGTAGCTTCTTACTTCATCCTTCGCCCGAAGCCCTCTTCGTCCAACCAATACAAGCATAATAATCTGGCGCCGACGCGCTCGCGCGGAGTATTTGAGATCAGGCACATCCTGTTCGCCGTGCTGCTCGTCATCGGCGGCGTCCCCGTGTTGTTGATGCTGTGGTCGCTAACCGCGCGGCTTTTGAACGCGAAGTCCGATACGAGCTTGCTGCTCGGTTGGACGCTCTTCGTCGCGACGCTCGGCTTCGTCGGGGTGGTGATCTATTCGGTCATCACGGCGCTCGTCACCGCGCGTCATGTTAATGCTGAGCCGGACGAAAAACATTTCTCGATGAGAAGCGGAGAGCAGCCGAAAGGTCTGTTCTCCGAAGACGTTAACTTACTGGAGCATTTCAATGAAACTGACAGGTCAAAGCATTTCCGTGAGTAGGTCGCTGATTACCGTAGTCGTTGTCTTCTTCGCGCTCCTTGTCGGAGGGGGCATCTTAATCGCCGGATGCACCGTCATTCCTCCGGGATATGTCGGCATCAAGGTCAATCAATCGGGCGGGAATCGCGGCGTCGAGCAATACCCGATCCTGACCGGCAGGCAGTTCTACAATCCGATCAACGAGCGGATTTACGAATACCCGATCTTCCTCCAGACGGTCGTCTGGACGAAAGACTTGAGGGAGGGAACGGCGATTGACCAATCGATCACCTTCAACTCGGTCGAGGGGGCCGTCGTCAATGTCGATGTCAGCCTCTCCTATGCGTTCATCACCGAAAGGGTGCCGGCGATTTTCGTCGAATTCAGACGAAGCCCACAGGAGATTACCGACAGCTACATGAGGACGAAAGTCAGAGACGCATTCTCTCGCGTCTCTTCGACGATGCCGGTCGTTGACATCTACGGCGCGAAGAAGCAGGAGTTGCTCGCCAAGGTCAAAGCGGATTTGATTCACGAACTGGAGCCGAAAGGATTCCGCATCGATACCATCTCGATGGTCGGCAATCCGCGGCTTGACCCGAACGTCATCACCTCAATCAACCAGGCGATACAGGCGCAGCAGGACGCCCAACGCGCGCAGAATAAGGTCGCGCAGGTCGAGGCCGAGGCGCGTCAAAAAGTTGCCGAAGCGGAAGGCGAGGCGAAGAGAATTACGACCATCGCCGATGCACAGGCGGCGGCCAACGAGCGTCTGACCAAATCGCTGACGGCGCAACTCGTGCAATACGAGGCGCTGCAAAAGTGGGATGGCAAGATGCCGCAGGTCACCGGCTCCGGCGGTATGCCGTTTATCCAACTTCAGGGTCAGGGCGGCGGCAAATGAAACGTTAGTCGAAACATAAAAACGCGAACTCCATGCGCGCTCCGCCTTCAGACGACGGCGGATGAAAGTCGGACATCACGGCACGGCGGCGAGAAGACTTTTTAAAATTCTTGCCGCCGTGCCTTTCTTTGCCTCCCTCACGGTCGCCCGTTCAAGAATCCAAAGCCGCTTTTTTTGTCGGCCATCTGCTGCCAACCAATCGCGCGCGCGCCGTGTCTATAGAAACAACCTACGCGAAGGGGAGTTTATGTGATTACCAGCGAAGATGACTTAATCGAACGTGCGCAAGCGGGCGACTCCGAAGCATTCTGCGAATTGTCGCGGGGCTATCAGCGACGCATCTACTCGCTGGCGCTGCATTACTGCCGCGACCCGCACGACGCCGAAGACCTCTCACAGGAAGTCTGGCTGAAAGCTTTTAAATCCCTCGGCGGGTTTCGACGCGAAGCGAGCTTCTATACGTGGCTGCGGCAGATCACGATCAACACATTCCTTAACCGTCAGCGTGAGGCGACCTTCATGAATGGTAACGAAGTGACCCGAATCAGGATGGAAGAATTGGATGCGGTTGATTACTCGCGCACACTGGTTGCGCAACGCTCGGACGACCTTGAGTCCGGCCTGCACCGGACGTTGCTCGTCGGGCGGGTGATGCAGGCGCTCGGTGAATTGACTCCGCAGCAGCGTTTGATCTTTTTGCTGAAGCACCGCGAAGGCATGACCTATGGAGAGATTTCCAGAGCCTGCGAGTGCTCGACGGGG
>JACDEG010000498.1 GCA_013816505.1 Pyrinomonadaceae bacterium
CATGCGTCACGGCGTCGAGCAGCGCCGACTTTAGACGCTCGCTCTGCCGCAACGCTTCGGCGTGACTCGCACGCTCGAACGCGGCGCGCAACTCTTCGTACAAGCGTCCGACCTCGCGCCGCCCGGCTTCAGCTTCGGCGGCGCGGCGGCGGGCGTGCGCCGAGAGTTGGCCGGCGGTGATGGCGGTGACGAGAAAGGCCGTCAGCGCGATCCAGTTGTCGGGGTGGGCGATAGCCAGCGTGCCGACGGGCGGCAGGAAGAAGTAGTTGAAACAGAATCCGCCGAGCACCGACGCCGCAAGCGCCGGCCCGCTGCCCCGCACGGCTGCTGTCAACAGCACCACCAGTAACAGCACCACCGCGACCGTCGTCGTGTTGACCTGCGCGCGGAAGTGTCCGAGCGTAGCGGCGGCGGCGCCAACCGCGAGCGCCGCCCAAAGGTAGCCAGCCGCTCGACTTTTCATCGCCCGTTGGAAGACTCTGGCCGCCCGATGACCAACCTCAAATTCCATCAGATTGACCCGCTGCGCCGGCAAAGGCTTTGGCAGACCGCGTGAGTTATGTTTGAGCACGAAGGCGCTAAGCATACCTGCGTCCCGACTCTTTCTCAATTTTGCCTTCGACTCTCTGGACAGAAAGCGTTTAGAATCTTTTCGGTCCACTGGCGCTCTCCGCCGTTTCAACAAAAACTGGGCTGCACACGAAAGAGTGAGCGGCGGCGGACTTTCATCATGGAACTGATGCCGCCACTTATACAGCACTTATGAAAACATTCGCCGCGATACTGCTGCTGTTTACGATGCCGCCGCTGCTGCTTGGCGCTCAGGACGACAGCGCGCCTCCTCCTCCGACAATCCAACTCCAACAACTGCCGAACGAAGCCGCCGCGCCGACAGATTTCGTGCCGCGCGGGTGGGTGCTCGAAGAGCCGGCGGCGGCGGGCGAGTTGACAGGCGACCTCAACGGCGACGCGCGCCCCGACGCGGTGCTGCGACTTGTCCAGGACATTCCCCTGAAGGGCGCTGACGAAACGATCAACACGCGCCATCGTGCGCTGCTGATTCTCTTGCGCGCGCCGGACGGCAAGCTGCGCCCGGCGGCGGTCACGACCCGCCTGCTATTGTGCTCGACCTGCGCCGGCGTGCTCGGCGACCCGCAGGGCGGCAATATCACCATCGAGGTCGCGAAAGGCGTCATCACCGTTCGCCAACTCTCCGGCTCGCGCTTCGCTTACGAACGGACGCTGCGCTTTCGCTTCGATTCGCGCGGCTCGCGCTTCGCGCTGATCGGCGAGGACTTTGACAACATCGACCGCGCCACCGGTGAACGCACTTTGGAGAGCACTAATCATTTGACCGGGGTGAAACTTACCGAGACTTTTCGCCACCATAAGCGACGCGCGCGGGAGCAGCGCGTCGCCGTCAAACGCGAGCGCATCACGCCGCAACCGAGATTCCTTGAAGAGATTGACAGCAACAATCCGTAGCTTCACACGGGCCCTCCAGGTGAAAGAGTTTGTGATGCATCACGAGTTTGAGTTTTTGCTAATTGATCGCCGCCGCCGACGGATTCGTCCGCTGCTCCTGGCGGCACTCTTCATCGTCTTCGCCTGTCACGTGCCCGGCGTCGGAGCTACCCAAATGACTAAGACCAAACCTCAGCGCGGAGGCCCCGCCACACGCGTCTACACGCCGCCGCCGGGTGGCCCCGAACGAAAGGCGATACTCGACGCGCTGCGGGTGCCAATTGAAAAGGAGTTGCGGCAGAAAATCGTCTTCCGCATCGGGCGCGACGACCGCTTCCGCGTACAGGACGGCTGGGCATTTCTGCGGGGCGGGCTTCAACTGCCGGACGGTCAGCCCGTCGATTACCGCCAGACGGTTTACCAGGCACGCATTGACGACGGCGTGTTCGACGATGGCATCTACGCGCTGCTGCGAAAACAGAAGGGCAAGTGGCGCGTCGTGAGCTACGCCATCGGGGCGACCGATGTGCCCTTCACGACTTGGAAGGGCGCGCCGGCGGCGATCTTCGAAATCCCGGCGGAGCCGTGACGCCGCCTTTCTCTCTCTGCGCACGCACCGATTCCGTCCATCAGATTAAATTTTTCCGGCGCCAGCAAGTAAATGTAAGCGGCCTGAAAAACTTTCGCTTGTAAAAACATCGAATCGTGAACCGGCGGGCCGAAAATTACATCTAAGGATGACGTTTAGCTGAAAGGAGCTTTTGATTAATGTCGCAATTACTAATCTCGTCTGAAACTTTAACCCGGATACCCAGTTCGCGCGTCGTGGCGCGACTTCCCGCCCAGGCCCGCTGGAGTGAGAAGGGTAAGGAAGTTGTCGTTGAGGGCAGCACCGAGAATGTCGGGACGGTCAGCGCAATGGTTTTTCTGCGCCCCCTGCCGCCCGTCGGGAGCATTATCCTTTTACAACTCACCGATGGCTCGCGCGCCTCGGTCGAGGTCAAGGCGGAAGTGATCCGCGTCGAGCGCGACCCGGCATTGCCGTTGGCGGCGCTGTCAATCATCAGCAACCAGAAGCAGTGGCAGCAGGCGGTGTGGGAGCGGGCGCGCGCGGCGGCGGCAAAACCGATCTCGACGCGCGACGACGATGTCGTGATGTAGCCAAGCCGCGAAAGCGCTTAGTTTGATTAAAGAATGATTGCTCGCCTTTCTCGTCGAATGACGAACGGGCGAGCCATTGACGAGCGAACGGCGCCGGATGAGCAACACGATGCTTCATCCGGCGCCGTTCGCTCGTCGGACGTTTGCCTTCGCGCGTGCTCGCCGTCAGGGTGCGCGCTGCGTTAAAGTACCGCCTCATTGATTCCGGGTTTGTCAGTCTGCCTGATGCGTTTATTTTGACGGACTAAAATTTAAGGAGTGATTTCAACTATGGCGAAGGCTACCATCGGTTTTGGCTTGGCTTTGATTCTAGTCGGCATCGCCGGTTATTTCGGCACGGGTCGCAGCAGCCCGACGGCTTTGATTCCGGCCGTCATCGGGTTGCTGCTGGCGGTGCTCGGTGCCGTCGCGCTGCGCGAGCACGTCCGCGCCCACGCGATGCACGGTGCGGTTGTCGTCGGGCTGCTCGGATTCCTCGGTTCGGCGAGCGGCCTCTTGAAACTCGTGACATGGCTCGCCGGTGGCGTCGTCGCGCGCCCCGCCGCCGTGGTTTCGCAATCGATCACCGCCATTCTGTGCGCGGTGTTCGTTGTTCTCTGCATCAGGTCCTTCATCAACGCGCGGCGGCAGCGGACGGCGGCTGGCTAAGGTAAACAATTTGCTCGTGTAATCACTGGCGCGACCCGCAAGCATTCTCTGACTGTTGTCAAAAAAGTCGCACGGTGTAACCGAAGCGCACGCCGCGCCCGATCTCCGGCGCCAGTTCCTTGATAAACGAAAGGTGGTTGCGGTAGAGGCGGTCGCCGAGGTTAAAAGCGTTGACCGTAAAAACGTGCGCGTAGCGTGGACGCGCCAACGTGTATGAGCCGAGGACGTTGAAGACCGCGTACCCGGCGGTTCTGGTCTCGGTCGGAAAGATTTGATCCTGATCTTTTGCCAAAATAACTTCGGGACGCACGCTCACGCCTTTGTAACGCGCGTCGAAACTGATGCGCCCGCGCAGCGGCGGGATGCGCGGCAGAGGCGTGCCTTCGTCCTTCAGTTCGGCGTCCACCATGTCGACGCCAAGATTGATGGAGAAGTGTTCACTCGGGTCGAAGTTGGCGGTCACGTCCGCGCCGACGAAGCGGCTGTCACCTTGCAGATATCGCGCGACCGGCAGGCCGTCTTCGATGTCGACTCGACCATCCGCATCATCATCAACCGGCGCGAGGAAAACGAAATCTTTAATTCGGTAGCGGAAGACGCTCGCCTCGACGCGCACCCGCCGCGTCAGGTGGCGGTAAGAGAAGTCGAGTCCGTCGCTGCGCTCGCGCGTCAGGTTCGAGTTGCCGATTTCGAAGGTCAGGTTGCCGATGTGCGGGCCGAAGTTGTACAACTCTTCGAGCGCCGGCGAGCGGTATGAGTGCGTGTAGTTGGCGAGCAGCACGCCGCCTTCGTAAATCCCGAAGCGGACGCCCGCCGCGCCGGAGGCTCCCGTGAAGTTGCGTCCCGGCAGGCCGGGGTCGCCGGGGCGAAAGCGGTTCGTCTCAACACGCCCGCCGAACTGAAACTTGAGGCGGTCGAAGTCGAACTCTTCGAGGCCGAACACGGCGAGCATCTTCTGGTCGACCGGGCCTTTGATGAGCGCCTCGGCGCCGACGGTTTCGTAATCACGCGCGAAGCCCTCGAACCCGAACCGCCCGGTCAGTCGACCGTACTTCCGTTGATCGAACTGCGTGCGGTATGAGATCACGTTGTTGTCGAAGACGGTGCCGACATTCGCTCCTTCCAACTCCCGGTGCTGATAGTCGGTGAAGTCGAGAGTGAGGCGCAGATCGCTGATGAACGAGTCAACGTTGCGAAAGCCGCCACTCACGCGGACGTTTTTACGGCGCATGTCGAGATCGATTTGCGCTTCTTCTTCATCAACGATTTGTTGCGGTGCGGAAAGCTCTGCGGTAGCTGCCGCCGCTTCCTCGGCTTCGAACAGCGAAGCGAACGGGATGCCGTAACGTCGATTGTCGTAGTTGTAGCTGGCGCTGACGAAGCCTTTGTCGCCGAAGTAGCCGAAGCCGCCCTCGCCGTTAGCGACTCGCGTTTTGGAGTTCGGGATGCTGCCTGCCG
>JACDEG010000499.1 GCA_013816505.1 Pyrinomonadaceae bacterium
TTGATAAGCATGCGATCACCGTCGCCGTGACGCTTGAGCCTAATTTGCCGCCTCTGTATGCCGACCGTGATGGTCTTCAGCAGGTCTTCCTCAACCTCATCAACAATAGCGTAGATGCGATGTCTCAGGGCGGCCAGATTGAGATCACGACGCGCCTCGACCGCCATGCAAGAGTTGCCGAGTTGGTGTTTCGAGACTCCGGCACGGGCATTGACCCACGCGCCCTCGACCATCTTTTCGAGCCGATGTGGACGACCAAAGATTCAGGGAGCGGTTTCGGGCTGGCTATCGCGCACGAGATTATGGTCGAACACGGCGGGCAGATTGAGGCCATCGGCGGCCAGCAGCAAGGTGCTGCCTTCCGCCTCACTCTACCGCTCCCCAGCACCAACGTGGTAGCTTCCGCCCAGCGTGAGGAGGTGATGACGGATGTCGCGTGAGCTTCCGCGCGTGATGATCGTTGACGACGACGCGGTGACATGCGAACTGCTGTGCGAAGTCTTTGAGCGTCAGGGATTCGCAGTTCACTTCGAGCAGAGCGGCGATGCCGCGCTTTCCGCCATGACGGAAGAGCGCCCGGACGTGATTGTGAGTGACATCCGCATGAAGACGCGATTCGATGGGCTGGCTTTACTGGACCATGTGCGGCGCGAGTACCCGCAGACCCCTGTCGTCTTAATGACCGCTTTTGGCTCCATCGAAACAACCATTCGCGCCGTCAAAAAGGGCGCTTTCGATTACATCAGCAAGCCTTTCAAGATGGATGCGGTGGTGGCGACCGTCCGCCGTGCTCTCGCCACACAGTTGGCGTCTCCGCCGGCGGCAGCAAACGACGAAACGGAAGATAACGAATTTATCTCCGGGATCGTCGGCCGTCACCCGGCGATGCTCGAAATCTATAAAATGATCGCCTGTGTTTCCGATTCGCGCGCGGCGGTGATGCTGACGGGTGAATCTGGAACGGGCAAGGAACTTATCGCCCGCGCCACTCACACTCATGGCGTGCGTTACGACGCGCCGTTTGTCGCCATTAACTGCGGCGCGCTGACGGAAACGCTGCTCGAAAGCGAGCTGTTTGGTCACGTCAAAGGTTCTTTCACCGGAGCTATCGCAAACAAGCGCGGCATCTTCGAGCAGGCTGGAGAAGGCACAGTCTTCCTCGACGAGATCAGTGAGACTAGCCAAGGGCTGCAAGTAAAGTTGCTGCGCGTGCTGCAAGAACGCGAGGTGGTGCCCGTGGGCGGTAGCTCTCCCATTAGGATGCGCGCCCGCGTCATTGCGGCAAGCAATAGCGATCTCGAAGAGCTTTGCAATCAAGGCGCGTTTCGCCGCGACCTCTTCTATCGCCTGAATGTGATTAACATCCATGTCCCACCTTTGCGCGAGCGCCGCGATGACATCCCGCTATTGGTGGCACACCTGCTGCGCAAGCACTCGACGGGGGATCAACCGCCGCCCGTGGTTGAGGGCAGTGCGTTGAATCGCTTGGTTTCTTACTCTTGGCCGGGGAATGTGCGCGAGTTGGAGAACGTCATCGAACGCGCTATTACACTTAACCGAGACGGGCGCATTACACCTGACGACCTCCCGCCGAAAGTGCGTAGTGACGCAACTCCCCACGTCTCCAAAGAAGATGAGCTGGCCGACCTTTTCGCTGGACTGCCGTCCATTGATGAGGTTGAGCGCCGCTACCTGCTGCACGTTCTGGAAGCGACAGGCGGTAACCGCAAGCGCGCGGCGGAGATCATCGGGATTAGCCGCAGAACGATTTACCGGATGGCCGCGCGGTTCGGCATCGATTTTTAAAGAGCCGCAGAAATGGCCGGTCGCCTCAATTCGGCTTGGACGACGATTGACTAAAAGGCACACCGGTGACAAAAAGTCACACTCCATGCATACCACCTCCCCCGGCGCTTCTCTAAGGGCGTAACAATCCGTCGCCATTTCCCTTTCCCGCTCCTTAGCCTCGGCAGACGAACATGGCACGCGCCTTGCCGATGCTATTGATATGCAGATGACGCAATCATCTGCATTGATAGCGATTGCTAACAACTGTATCCGCAGGCGGGCGGGAACAGGTAGCATCACAGCCTAATCATTGCGTCGCGCACTCGCGAAAAGACGCATTAACAGTTGGCAAGAGCAATGACGGGACGTGGTCAACGAGCGGGCGAAGGCAATTTGTCAGTGAGGCTGGCTAAATCGGAGGGCACCGGTAGAGAGTGTCTGGAAGAAGCGATTTTGCAAAGCTTTTTTGACGGCGAACTATCCCCATCAATGATGGGATCGGTCACGAAGCATATTGTTTCTTGTCTGCCCTGCGCTGAAGCGGCACGCGAAGTCGAAAAGGAGATGGCGATGCTGGCCGCCGCCTTCAACTATGAGATGCCACTGAGCGTGCCCACAGTGTTGTTACGTGAACGGCTTTATGCGGCGATGCCGAACTATAGTCGCGGGTGGTGGGGTGCTACAGCGAGTCCCGTCGCGCGAGTTAAACGCCATAAGGGAGCGAGTAGTGAACGAGCGTAGGGGAAGGTGAAATGGGCTTCGTTGTATTCGCTGGTGTGGCAACGCATCGGCTTTGTTGGTCACTGGTCTTCCTTCTCGCCCTGATCGCAACGGGCCAGACGCAGACCATACGTTCGGCAGAGGGCTACGTCAAGCGCGGTGTCGCCCGGTACGAAAGAGGAAACCTCAACGAAGCTATTGACGACTTCAGCAAAGCCATCGAGGTCAACCCGCGTTTGGTTGCAGCCTACTACCATCGAGGCACTGTCCGGGTCATCAAGGGAGACTTGGACGGTGCCATCAATGATTATGATCGGGTCATCGAAATCAATCCACGCGGGGCGGCGGCATACTACAACCGAGGAGTCGCAAGGTTTGCGAAGTGGGAATTTGACGAAGCCATCAGAGACTTTACGAGCGCCATCAAGATTAAACCACGCTACGCCGAAGCCTATTACAATCGGGGCGTCGCGAAGCATGCCACGGGCGAGATAGACGAAGCTCTCGCCGACTTCAATACAGCTCTCAGAATCAATCCGCGTTACGCCGAGGCCTACAACAACCGCGGCGCAGCCCGTCAAGATAAAGGTGATCTCAACGCGGCGGTTGCCGACTTCAGCACGGCTATCAAACTCGACCGCGAATACGCAGGGGCTTACGCCAACCGCGGATTGGCGCATTTGCTTCAAGGCAGAGATAAGGATGCTGAACGAGATTTCGAGCAGTGCCTTAGATTGAATAAGGAATTATGGCATGAACTTAAGGAGCGCATCGAGAAAACGAAAATACTGCGTGCGGCGAAACAGTAATATCCGAGAGTGAACGCCAATTAACCTTCCGCTGAATTAGATGGAATCATCTGATTTGTAGAAATCGTGGCTTGATTTAACAAAGCGTCGTGTCAGATCAAAGCGCCGCCGTCCTACGAGTCCCATATGGAACAGCAGGTGATAGGACTATAACGATTTCTAAATTACCGGCCCGGTGTTTAGACGCCTCGCAACCTCGCCGCGCGCGCGACACGCTCGATGGCTAAGAGGTACGCGCCGATGCGCAACGGGACGTGATGGTGCTGCGATTGGCAGACCACCTCCTCGAAACTTCGCACCATGACCTTTTCCAATTCCCTGTTCACATGGTCAAGTTCCCAACGGAATTGTTGAAGATTTTGCACCCACTCGAAGTATGAGACCGTCACGCCGCCGGCGTTGGCTAAGATGTCCGGGACGACGATTGTTCCTTTGCCTTCCAATATCTCATCCGCTTCGCTCGTCAACGGCTCGTTCGCGCCCTCGACGATCATTCTGGCTCTGACGCGCGGGGCGTTGTCGCGGCGAATCTGTCCGCCGAGCGCGGCAGGCACAAGCACATCGCACTCCATCTCCAACAGTTCTTCGTTCGTGATCGCTTCGCTGTCAGGCAGCCCGGCAAGCGTCTTGTTACCCTTGACGTATTCCATCGCCGCATTTACATCAATGCCCTGCGAGTGATAGACGCCGCCGCTGACATCGCTGACGGCGACAACTCGAACGCCCAGTTCACTGAGAAAGCGCGCCGTGTGCGAACCGACGTTGCCGAACCCTTGAATCGCCACCTTCGCCGATTGTAAATCTATACCGAAAGTTTTTGCCGCCTCGCGCAGGATGATGACGACGCCCCTGCCCGTCGCTTCCTCGCGCCCGAAAGAGCCTCCCAGATCAATCGGCTTTCCCGTGACGATGGCGGGCGTGAAGCCGTGCCGCTTGCTGTGTTCGTCCATCATCCACGACATCGTTTGCGCGTTGGTGTTTACGTCCGGCGCGGGGATGTCTTCGTTCGCGCCGATGACGGGATCAATCATGTTGGTGAATACTCGCGTCAGGCGCTCAAGCTCGGCAATCGTCAAATCGCGCGGATCAACTGTGATGCCGCCTTTGGCTCCGCCGAAAGGCACGCCGACGACGGCTGTTTTCCAAGTCATCAGCGCGGCGAGGGCGCGCACCTCATCGAGATCAACTTCGTGGTGGTAGCGGATGCCGCCTTTGTAGGGACCGCGGGCGTTGTTGTGCTGCACGCGGTAGCCGATGAACACTTTGAGCGAGCCATCATCCATGCGGACGGGAAGCTGCACGCGCAATTCGCGGTCGGTCGTCTTGATCAGCTCGGCGAGGTCGCTCTCAACGCCTGCAATTTTCGCCGCGCGATCAAAGTTATGCAGCGCGATCTCGTAAGCCGAGAAT
>JACDEG010000500.1 GCA_013816505.1 Pyrinomonadaceae bacterium
GTTAACGACCGCGCCCTCGATCTCGTCTGTGGTAAACAGGCCGGCGTGATTGAACTCGCGCAACTCTTCGTCGGAGATGTTCCAGTCGCGGTGCGTGCGTCCGACCGTGTGCGCGTCAAAGACCATCACGCGCTGGCCGTAACGGCAACTCATCACGGCGGCGTGCAGCAGGCCGAGCACGCCGCCCGCGTAGATAATGTCGAACGTACCTTCGACCGCAAGCCCCATTGGCGGCGCGCCATGCACGATGACCTCTGCGGCGACATCGCCGCCGTTCGTCGCCTGCTGCCACCGCGCATCCAACTCCCAGACGCGCCGCAGCCACGCCTCGCGTTCAGCGAGACTGCCGAAACTGGCAACTGTCAGTGGGTAGTGTTGGCGGAAATAACTGAGGTCCGGTGTGCCATCCGTCGCCGTGGCGCGGGGCCGCTGGTGAAGCGTGGGTGGAGGGACAGCCGCCATAAAACAGATTCTGAAAAGCGTCAGGTTAGAATTAAGCCTCGCCGATTTACGCTGCGGTGCGCTTGAGCGAAAGGGGATGGCACGTGAGTGTAACCGATGCGAATGGGTGCGTCCACCACGCAGAAAAATGGTGAAAAATGTGGGCAATGAGATGACGAAAACGCGCCGGATGGGGGCGCGAGAAGGGAGGTGCCCGAGGAGTGGAAACGGGCCAACGCGCCCTTAGTCACCGGTTACCCGCGTCTCACCATCTCTCACATCGCCGTCTGTCCGTGTCTCTTAACATTACCTGCTCTGACTCGTCCCCTGGTCAGGCGCGGCTCCGCGAGATGAGGCCGATGACCGCAACGAACAACGCGGCGCCGATGATCGACCAGACGACGGGAAAACTCGTACCGCCGATTCGAAGCGCGAACACTTCGGGCAAATTGAGGGCGCGCGCCAGCCATACGCCGAGCAGCGCGCCGATGAAACCGAGTGCAATCGAGACCAGACAGCCGCCACGCGTGTAGCCCCCAATCGCCTGACCGAGCGCGCCGCAGATGCCCGCGACGAGAAGCAGTATCAACAGATCAACCCAATTCATTTTGCGATCCTCCGTTCGTAATTGTCCCCAAGTGTTGCCGAGTAGCGACACAATCTGGTGGCAGGCCAGGTCGATTCATTTTCGCAATATGTCCGGCGAACGTCGGTTTGCCGATTCGGCGAGAGACCGCACATGCTGGAGTTTGTCGGACTTCGCCTGGCCGGTTATCAATCAACTCTTGAGGGTTTGGACTTTCATCTTCCCAATTCGTCCGCCAGCCAATATAATAGCCGACAGGGGTGAAAGTCACTTTCGCCGCCACCGATCACCTCCCCCAGAGCATTCGGTTCTTTGACTCCGCGCCAAGACAATCCAGAAAGCGCGGGGCCTCCCCAAAAGAAAATTGACAGACGCCGGTTGACGCTTGCCCGGACTGAGACGGATGAGTGCGGACGCCCTCGCGGTCAAGGTACGAGCGTCATGACGGTCGGCGACAAAATTGTCGTGACTGCCGTCAACTGTCCGACGGGGTTTCGAATCAGGGTATCATCATCACTAAATCACTTTCAGGAGATTCAACTAAAATGCGTAAATTACTTTCCGCCTCGCTACTCATCGCCGCCATGTTCGGCGCCGCACTCGCCCAGGAACAACCGACGCCAAGCTCCACGCCGCAGAACGCGGAGAGCAGCAGCATTCCCAACATGGGCCGCGCCCCCGACCAGCCCGGCGGCATCGGTCGTCTCGACTTGCGCGTGGTCGACCAGGCCGGCGCTCCCCTCAAGGGCGTCTACGCCTACCTCGAATCCGTCACACGAAGGAACATGGAGCCGTTCCGTTGCGAGACGTGGGACTGGACTGACGCACGCGGCGTCGCGGTGCCGAGGCCGATTCACATGGGGCGGCTGAAGTTGACTCTCAAAGCCAAGGGCTACCAGACTCAAGAGATTGAAGTTTCTCCGGCCAGCTTAGCCGAGCCGGTGCGCATGACGATGGCCAGCAAGAAATAGTAGTCAGACAAGCAGAAAAATAAAAAGGCAAAAGGAGCACGCGGCGGTTATCTGCGTGTTCACTTTTGCCTTTTTACTTTTACCTTTTGCCTTCACTCTGTAGCCACTCGCGCACCACGTCACGGGCGGCGCGTTTCTTTCCGTCGACTTCGTAGTTTAAGCGACGCATCTCTTCGGTCGAGAGTGACCCGCCGAGGCTGGCAATCGCTTCCCGCGCCGCCGGCACACGCGCGAAGCGGTCGCGGCGAAAGACGATCATCGCTTCGTAGGGCGGGAAGTAACGGCGGTCGTCGGTGAGTTGAGTGAGATCGAGCGCCGCGATCAATCCATCGGTCGAGTTGCCCGCGATGATGTCCACCTCGCCCGCCGCGAGCGCGCGGTAGCTGAGCGACAAGTCCATCTCGCGCGGCTGCCCGCTGAAGCGGATGCCGTAGGCGCGCGCGAAACCGTCGTAACCGTCCGGGCGTGATCTGAAGTCCTGGCCGAACCCGGCACGCCACCGCGTCGCGTGCGGCACGGCGTCAGAGACGGTGCGTAAATTCAATCGCCGCGCATCATCGCCGCGCACCAGAATCGCAAAATCGTTGCTGAACCCGAGCGGCGCGCTCACCTCAAGGTTGAAGCGGTCATGGTACTCACGCCGAACTTGTTCGTAGACCGCGCGCGGATCAGTCAACGGCGCGTGCTTCAGAATCGCAGTCAGAGATGTGCCGCTGTATTCGGGGTAAGCGTCGATCTGCCCAGCGACCAACGCGTCGTGGCACAAGTTGCCGCCCAACTCGAAGCGGCGCTCGACCCGCAGCCCCCGCGCTTCGAGCACCTGCGCGATTAATTCGCCGAGGACGATCTGCTCGGTAAAATCCTTCGAGCCGATCACAAACGGCGCGTCAGCTTCAACACTACCATCGCTCGATCCTGACGACCGACTTCCACGCCACACGCCGAAAGCGACCACACCGCCAATCACGACGACGAGTACAGCCGCCGATAGCACCAGCAGCGTCGCGTGACGTTTCGCGAACATCCTGCCGTGCGCCGCGCCGCGTCGACGCCCGACCGCGAGCCGTGACTCCAGCAGCCCGATCAGCCAGTCGGCGGCGAGCGCCATCACCGCCGCCGGCAGCGCACCCGCGAGGATCAGAGTGTTGTCGTTCATCCGCAGGCCGCGAAAAATATAGGTGCCGAGTCCGCCCGCGCCAATCGCCGCCGCCACTGTCGCGACCCCGACCGAGATCACCGTCGCGACGCGCACGCCCGCGAGAATCACGCTCGACGCGAGCGGCAATTCCACCTGCCACAAGACCTGCCGGTCGGTCATCCCCATCGCGACAGCTGCTTCACGCACGCTGCGGTCGACGCCTTCGATACCGGTCACGGTGTTGCGGATCACGGGCAACAGCGCGTACAGCACGAGTGCGACGATGGCCGTGCGCGCGCCGATGCCGCCGATGAATGGCAGCGGGATAAGAAGGCCGAAGAGCGCGAGGCTCGGCACCGTCTGCAAGATTCCGGCGAGCGCCAGCACCGGGCGCTTCAGCGCGGCGCGGCGCGTCAGCAAGACGCCGAGCGGGATGCCAATCGCGACCGCGCACGCCGTCGAGATGAGCACCAGCATCAGGTGCTCCGTCGATAGCGCCAGCATCTCGCTCCAGTGTCGTCTGATGAATTCGACCGCGCTCATTCCATGCTCATTCCGTTCGCTCCGCCGCGCCGGACAGTCTGTCGCCGTTGCCGGTGTCGGCGTCGCCATCGCCGAGCTTCAACGTCTCGCGGTAAGCGCGGGCGTGCGGCTCGTCCGCGCGCATGAAGCCTTCCGGTGAATCCAGCAGCACGAGCCGCCCGGCGTGCATCAGTCCGACGCGCGTCCCGACGAAGAGGGCTTCGCGTACGTCGTGCGTCACAAAGACTGCCGTCTTGCCAAGCCGCCGTTGCAGCGCGCGAAACTCTTTCTGAAGGGATGAACGTGTCAGCGGGTCGAGCGCGCCGAACGGCTCGTCGAGCAGCAGCAACGGCGGGTCGGAGGCCAGAGCGCGAGCGACGCCGACGCGTTGCCGCTGTCCGCCGGAGAGTTCGTGCGGATAGCGTCCGGCGAACGAGTCAGGTTCGAGTCCGACGAGACTCAACATCTCGCGCACACGTTCGCGCACACGCTCCGCCGGCCATCCTTCGAGTTGCGGCACCAGCGCGACGTTACGCTCGACCGTGAAGTGCGGGAACAGTCCGGCGTCCTGAATGACGTAGCCCGTCGAACGGCGCAGACGAATTGGGTCCCACTCGGTCGTTGATTTACCCTCCACGGTAACGGTGCCTTCAGACGGCAGCAGCAGACGATTGATCAGCTTCAGCGTCGTCGTCTTGCCGCACCCCGACTCGCCGAGCAGCACCAGCGTCTCGCCGCGCCGGATTACCAGATCAAGATTGTCGAGAATCGGCGCGGCGAGTTGCGGCACGCCGTAAGTGACATTACGGAACAGCACCGCCGCGTCGCTGGAGTGTGAAGACATGATTTAAGTAACGCGCACATGCTCGATGACGTTCTTGATCGAGCCGTGCCAGTTGCGTAGCAGAAGGTCAGCCGGACAAACTTCATCCTCGATCACTTGCGCGCGCAGCACGTCGAGGTAACGGGCTTCGCCGGGCGCGATGCGTTCGAGACCGGAAGCGGCGAGCGCGACGATTTCTTTGGCGAGACCGAGGACGTTGACGCCGACGACGTGGGCGGCGAGTC